>JAFLCM010000410.1 GCA_017303565.1 Planctomycetota bacterium | reverse complement strand
CAACTCGATCGCTCACCCTGGACGCGCCGCGGCTGCTGGCGATCATCAACGCCACCCCGGACAGTTTCTCCGACGGCGGGCAGCACCTCGACCCCGTCCGCGCCGCCGAGTACGCCGCCCGCGCTTTCGAACAGGGCGCCGACGCGTTCGACATCGGCGGCGAATCCACCCGCCCCGGCGCCGCCGCCATTGCCGACGGCGAGCAGATCACCCGCATCGTCCCCGTGATCCGGGCCGTCCGAGCCCTGCCCGGACTTGCCGGGAACGCCCCGATCACCGTCGATACCACCCGCGCCGGCGTCGCCCGCGCCGCCTTCGACGCCGGCGCCGACGCGGTGAACGACCAGTCCGCCGGAACTGACGACCCCGACATGCTCCCTTTGGTCGCGTCGCGGGGGCGCGGGATCGTCCTGATGCACCGCGCCGCCCGGCCCGCCGACGACCGCTACAGCACCCAGTACGCCGCCCCGCCCGACTACGCCCCCGAGGGTGTCGTTGAGCGCGTGCGGGCGTTCCTCGAAACCCGCGCGAAGGCGGCGCTGAGCGCGGGCGTTCCGTGGGCCGCCATCGTCATCGACCCCGGCCTGGGCTTCGGCAAGAGCGTCGAACAGAACTGGGAACTCGCCCGGACGTCGAGCCGATTGCTCGAACTCGGGCACCCGCTGCTCTGCGCCGGCAGCCGCAAGAGTTTCCTCGCCGCCGGCACCAACCCGCCGATTTCACCCGCACATCGCGTCCCCCAGTCCGTCGCCCTCGCGGTATCGCTACTGCTTCAGGGCGTGCGGCTGTTCCGCGTCCACGACATCCCCGAACACCGCGCCGCCCTCGACGCCGCCGCCGCCCTCCCGACCGGCTCGCGACACTCATAGCCACCCGGCCCTCCGGGTGCCGAGGCCTACAATCCCGGCCCTCACGCCCCCCTTACGGCGTGAACCGCCCCGGAACCCAACCGGGTCGCCGCAGCATCCAAGACCACGACACCACCCGATCTCAACGGAGACCAACCCCATGGCCGGCCAGAACGTGATGGAACTGACCGACGGCAACTTCAAGTCCGAAGTCCTCGACAGCCAGACCCCCGTCCTCGTCGACTTCTGGGCCGAGTGGTGCCAGCCCTGCAAACTGCTGGGCAGGACCATCGACGAACTCGCCAGCGAGTACCAGGGACGCGTCAAGGTCGGCAAGGTCGACATCGACCGCCACAAGCAGGCCGCCACCGACTACAAGATCAACGCCATCCCCACCGTCATGATCTTCAAGGGCGGCGAACTCAAGAAGAAGTTCGTCGGGCTCGTCCCCAAGGGCCAGATCCAGGACGCGTTGAAGGAAATCGGCGGCTGATCGCCCGCCCGCGTCCTCCCGCCCGCTCACGTCCCGGCAGCCCCGCGGACGATGAAACCCGCGCCAACGAACACCATCTCACCGCGGCCCCGCGGCGCTGGAGCCTCCCCATGGCCCGTTCCCTCTTGACCGTCGCCGCGTTCTCCGCCCTCGCGCTCGGAGCCTTCACGCTCGCCGTGAACCCGCCCGCCGCCTCGGCGCAGTCCTATTCCCGCGGCGGGTCCGGCGGAGGCTCGGGCGGGGGTTCGGGCGGCTCCGACGGCTCAAACAAGAAGGCCGAGAAGAAGCCCACCAAGCGCGCCGAGTTCAAGCGCGAGTGGTTCTTCTACGGCGACAACGAATCACGCTGGAAGGAACTCCAGAGGCAGCAGGGACGCACCGCCCCCGCCCTCAAGACCGGCGCGTGGGTCGGCGGCAAGCGCGAACTCGCCAAGATGAAGGGCCAGATCGTCCTCATCGACTTCTGGGCCACCTGGTGCGGACCCTGCAAGGCCGCCGTGCCCCACACCAACGAGATCATGGAGAAGTACGAGGCCGATCGCGTCGGCGTCATCGCCGTCTGCTGCACCGACGGCGCCGAGACCATGCCCCAGGTGGCCAAGGCCACCGGCATGAAGTACCCCACCGGCGCCGACACCGGCAGCGCCTCCGCCAACGCCTACGGCGTCAAGTGGTGGCCGTTCTACGTCCTGATCGACCGCAAGGGCGTCATCCGCGCCGCGGGCCTCCGCCCCGACCACGTGGGCGACGCCATCGACGCGCTGCTGGGCGAACAGCCCGCCGAGAACTGATCCGGCCCGGGGCTTTGCCCGCCCGCCGCAGCGCCACTCACTCCGTCGACCAGTCGCTCTCCTTGCCCTCTAGGTACCGCCCCGTCAGGTGCTGCACCTGCAGCACCTCCGCGTAGGGGTTCACCGGCTGGCGCATCACGTCCTTCAGGTGCGGCTCCACCAGTTTCCGCACCTTCGCCTGCTGGTCCGCGATCGGCAGCGTCGCGTCGATCACGCTCAGCGAGAACTCCGGGATCATCCTGTCGTACTGCTCCAGGATCCGCCCCTGGAACATCTCGAACGACTTGTACGGGTCCTCGCTCAGGCCCAGGTCCATCCCCGCCTCGTAGAACTTCAGTTCCGGGCGCCCCGTCAGGATCCGGCGCAGCGCCTCGGCCAACGGCACGCGGAAGTACAGCGCCACCGTCGGCTTGGGCGCGAAGCGGTACACCCGGCGCACGTACTCGGGATCGACCCCGCGGGCCACGTCGCGCGCGAACGCGGTGTAGATGTACCGGTCCGCCAGCACCACCGCCCCCGCCCTGAGCGGCGCCAGGATCGCCCGCTCGAACCGATCGGCGAAGTCCGCCGCGTGGATCAGGTTGAACGTCTGCGGGCTGAGCAGGCGCTTCATCTTTCCCACGCTCGTGGTCTCACGCACCAGCGGCGACGAGTTCCACTCGCTGAAACTCACGCAGTACCCCTGCGAGATCAGCCACTTCTTCAGCAGGTCCAGCTGCGTGGACTTGCCCGACCCGTCGATCCCCTCGACGATGAACAGCTTGCCCGGCAGGGGCCCGTAGTCGGCGTACTGGCTGAAGTCTGACATGACGCTCCAGGAACTGCAAGAAAACCACCCGCCGCGGCCCATCGCGGCAATCTCAATGCTACGCGCGGACGCTCATCACCACCTACCGAATCGCCCTCCGCTCGGCCCGGTGGCGCCGCTCGCCCGCTCCGCGTGACTTGGCCCCCTTCGCGGGCTTGCGGACCTCCAACCCCGCGGAGGGCAGCGGCTCCGGGCGGTTGGCCCA
>JAFLCM010000041.1 GCA_017303565.1 Planctomycetota bacterium | reverse complement strand
GGTGGTGTGTTTGGTGGGTGGGCGTTGATTGAGAGTGCTGTTGGTGGAAGTTGTGAGTGCTGCTTCACCCGATTCGATGGCGGCGCGGTACGAGGCGATGACGCGGGAGCTGCTGGAGAAGCACGGGGTTCGGGTGCGGAAGTGGCGTTCGACGATGAGCGGGGTGGCGTGGTGCGTGGAGTACCGCGACGGGCGGAGGGTGCGGCTGATCGAGGCGCCGCGTCCGACCGGGCCGATGTCGGCGGCGGTCTTCTGCCACGAGATCGGGCACCACGCGATCGGGTTCAACGTGTACAAGCCGCGGTGCCTGGAGGAGTACCACGCGTGGGCGTGGGCGCTGCGGGAGATGGAGTCGCGCGGGCTGAACGTGACCGAGAAGGTGCGTCAGCGGATGCGCAAGAGCCTGGAGTACGCGGTGGCGAAGTCGCTGCGGCGCGGGATCAAGTCGCTGCCGGCGGAGATGGAGCCGTACATCGAGGGGGCGCAGCGGTACCTGCGGTGACGGGGGAGCGAGCGGGGGACTCGCGGGGAACGGCTATTCGTCGTCGGTGCCGACGGTTGGGGGCGGCTCTTCGTGCGTGGGCGAGAGTCCGGGCGCGCCATCGGGCTTCTCGCCGGTGGGCAGAAGGCTGCTGGGGACCGCGCCGCGGCGGTTGAGGACGGCGAGTCCCGAGAGCACATGGTCCGCCGTCCACACGGTGATGGTGTGCGAGCCGGAGGGCGAGGCGATGAGCGGGGTTCCCGCGCCGGGCTGGGGCCAAAAGTCGAAGGGGACGACGACCAGCCCGCTGGGGTTCTGGCGGCACCAGGGCGCGACGTGGCTTGTGCCCATGAGGTCGAAGGGGCGTTCGAGGCGACCGAGGAAGTGGTACTGACCGTGGTACTCGCCGAGGTGGGCGATCGGCTTGCCGTCGGCTTCGAAGGGGCGCAGGACCGCGCCGACGGGCGAGAGGTCGAGGCTGGGGCGGGCGATGCGCATGGCGTCCCATTGGCCGACGCAGAACACGAGCGTGAACGTGGCGGCGACGAGGGGGATGCGGCGCGCCATTGTCCGGGCGTCCCAGAGCAGCAGGAGTACGCCGACGCCCAGGAGCACGGCGACGGCGATGGGGTGGTGCTCGAAGACCCAGGGCTGGGCCTCGATCTTCGCGGCGACGGCGGGGAGGGCACGCATGGCGATGGGGAAGAACAGCAGTCCGAGGCCGCAGACCATGAAGGTGACGGCGAGGGGTCGGTGGTCGCCGGGCTCTTCGCGCTCTGGGCTTTCCATGGGCAACAAGCGCGAGAGTAGCACCGCCGCGCCGGCGAGCAGGGGCAGGAGGTAGTGGGCCTGCTTGCCGCTGATGAGCGAGAAGACGACGAGCGCGGGGACGATCCACGCGAGCATGAGGCGGACGCCGGAATCGTGCCAGGCGTGGCCGAGGCGGGCGACGGCGCGCCACACGGGTGGCCAGGCGATCCACGGGAACAGGAGCGCCGGTACGACGGGGATGAAGAACCACCAGGGTCGTGCGTGACGGAAACTCGAGACCACCCGCCCGGCGGACTGGCCCCAGAGGATTTCGTTGGCGAACTTCTCGCCGCCGGCCTTCGCGGCGGGCAGCGCCCAGGCGAGGGCGATGGCGACGCCCATGGCGAGGGCGGTGAGGACGCCGGCGTACCACCAGCCCCAGGCGGGGCGTGCTTGACTGGCGGCGTGCGTGCCTCCCGCGCGTGCGCCTCCCGTCCGTGCGCTTCCCCCCCACCACGGGGCGAGGATCGCGGCCGGTAGGACGTGCAGGAAGACGACGGGCCCCTTGGTGAGGATGCCGACGCCGAGGGCGAGGGCGACGATGGCCCAGCCGTGGAGCGGGTCGCCGCGGTGGGCCTTGACGATGCCGATGAAGGCCGCGAGCACGCAGAGGGTGAGCGGCGCGTCGAACATGGTGAGGGATGCGAAGAGCACCCAGCCGACGCTGGTGGCGAGGATGACGGGGGCCATCCAGGGACGGGCGGGGCGCGATCCGTCGAGGGCGGGGGGCCAGAGCAGTTTCGCCAGGCGCCAGGCGAGGCCGAGGCAGGCGACGGCGCAGAGCGGGCCGACGGCGCGGGCCCACCATTCGGAGACGCCCATGACCTTCCAGCCGGCGTTGATGAGCCAGAAAAGGACGGGCGGCTTGTGGCTGTAGGTCGCGCCGTTGATGTGGGGGACGAGCCAGTCGTTGCGGAGCCACATCTCCCACGCGACGGAGAGGTAGCGGGTCTCGTCGCGGGCGAGCGGCGGTCGGACGATCAGGCCGACGACGCCGGCGAGGGTGAACAGGGCGACGCCGAACCACAGCCCGGCGCGGGATGGCGAGGAGCGGGTCATCGCGGCGTCACCTTACCAGCAATCCTCTGCCCACCGGGGAGGGTCGGGGTGCGGCTCAGGCGTAGGAGTGCAGGCCGGAGATGACGAAGTTGATGACGATCCAGTTGAAGAGCATGACGGCGCAGCCGATGACGGCGAGGACGGCGGTCCAGAGGCCCTTGTCGCGCACCTTCAGGCGGACGTGGATGAGGACGAGGAACACCAGGAATGTGTTGAGGGCGAAGACTTCCTTGGGGTCCCAGCCCCAGGGGCGGCCCCAGGAGTGGTCGGCCCAGATCGCGCCCATGACGATGCCGGCCCACAGGAGCACGAAGGACATCTCCATGAGCACGAGCGTGGCACCGTCGAGGACCTCGCCCAGGGGGACTTTGCGGAGGGGCTTGCCGTCGGCGGCTGGGGTGACCGCGCCGGAGTCGGCCAGGTCCATGACGGCGTCGGTGCCGCCGAGGCGGGCGTAGGAGGCCGGCGCGCCGAAGAAGCGTCCGACGAGGTAGAGGCCGGCGGTGACCGCGGCCATGGCGATCAGGGCGTAGGAAGCGATGATGACGTTGGTATGGATGTAGAGCCAGATGTCGTGGAGGACCGGCATCATGTTGCGGATGTTGGCGTCGAGCTGCGGGAGGTAGTGGGCGCTCATGAGGGCCGCGCCGCTGGCGACGGCGGCGGTGAGCGCGAAGAGGTTGCGCATGGCGGTGCGGCGGGCGACGATCTCGATGGCGAAGGCGAGCACCGCGCCGAACCACACGCTGGTGGTGACGGCCTCGAACATGTTGGAGTTGGGCCAGCGGCCCGAGACGTACCAGCGGAGCATGACCGCGCCGGTGTGGAGCAGGAACGCGACGCTGAAGGCGCCCATGCCGAGGGAGCGGGCCGCCTCCCACTTGTAGGCGACGCTCATGAGCAGGAACACCACGGCGACGAAGTAGAGCACCCACACCCAGGTGAGGTGGTTGAGTTTGAAATAGGTGCTCTCGGCGTTGAGGCGTTCGAGTTTGGGGTAGAGGCCCTGGTTGACCTCGTGGAGTTCGGAAGAGAGTTCGGCGATGGCGGCGTTGACCTTGGGGGCGTCCTCGGCGCGCCAGGCGGCGATGAGGGCGGACCAGGTGGCGCGGAGGCGGGACTGCAGTTCGGGCGGGATGTTCTCGACGAGTTCGGGGGTGGTGGCGTCCTGGGGGTAGAGCTCGTTGGGGCTGAGCCATGGGGTGGAGCGGTCGCGGCCGGCATCCATGGGCGGGGGCGGGATGACGCGGAGCTGCGAGGAGAGCAGGCGCGGGTCGCGGAGGTGCATGGCGCCCTGGATCTGGTCGACGAACTTGGCGGTCTTGATGAGGTCGCGGGACCAGTTGTCGATCATGGCCTGCACGCCGGGCTGCTGGAGCAGGGTGGGCGAGATGAGGCCTGTCTTCATGAACCGCTCGGCCCAGGCGGCGTCCTGGCCGGCCTGCGTGAGGGCGCGGGCGAGGTCCTGGCGCATGGTCTTGTTCTTGATCCAGACGATGTCCGCCGACTCGTAGGCGTCGGGGCGGACCATCATGTCCATGTAGGAGTAGACGGGGGGCTGCCCGTTGATGCGGTGCGGGCCGGAGACGAACTTGAGGGTGTAGCGGGCAAAGGACTCGAAGGAGTTGAGGCGCCCGTCGGTGTGGACCGCGAGCGACTCGAGGGCGCGGAGGTCGAGTTTGGCGGCGAAGCCCGAGGGGGCCTCGGCGGCGCGGAGCGAGCCCCACGCGGCGAGGGCGGCGATCGTCGCGGCGAGGAATGCACCCAGAACCCAGTACGCGGCGCCTCTCATCGTCCCGCCTCCTTCCGGCCCAGCAACACCGACCGTTCATCCTGCGTCACCATCGAACCGGCGTCTCTGTCGCCGTGCGCTCCTGACCCGTTCCGCGCGGCGCCGTTGGAGCCGGGATGAGTCTTGAGCCGCCCGGCGGAAGCGGCCTCCGTCAGGGCCTGCTGTTTCATGCGGCGGCGGAGGATGGGCTTGTAGTAGAAGGCGTAGATCATGCCGGCGACGGAGATGCAGCATCCGGCGAGCTGGGTGTAGACGCCCTCGCGGTTGCCGATGCCGACGCCGGTGTAGTTGAGCCCGTTGCTGCCGGGGTCGCCCTGGAATCGTGGCATGCGGGGGGCGTCCCAGAAGCTCTGGAAGTACCAGAAGCCCTTGTAGGAGACGGGGTCGTTGGTGCTCATGGACTTCGCGGGGGTCCACCCGCCGGGGGCGGCGGGGTCCTCGAAGGCGAGCATGCTGGTCCAGTCGCGGATGGAGCCCATCTTTCCCGGCTCGAAGCCGCCGACGTGGCTGGTGACGGCGAAGTCCATGAGGGCGACGCGGGTGGGGAGGGCCATGCTCTGTCGGGAGAAGAGCAGTTCCACCTCGCGCCCGTCGTCGAAGGTGACCTTCGTGGGCATGAAGCGTCCGAGCGAGGCGTCGGTGTGGCCGTCGTCGGTGAAGGCGTAGCGGTGGAACGGGAGCCAGCGTGCGGTGGTCTTGCCGGCGCGGGTGATCTCGACCTTGCACATGGTCAGGAGCGAGGCGCGGTCCACGTCGGCGTCGCGCTGCGCCTTGGGGACGATGGTGGGGCGCTCCTCGGTGCGCCCCGAGGGCGACCAGTCACGGAGACGCATGGTGAGCATCTCGTTGACGCGGACCTCCTGGTTGGGCTTCAGGGGCTCTTCGCGGACGTCGCCGCCGACGTTGAGGATGGCGCGGATGCCGAGGTCACCGGGGCCGGCGACGATGGTCACGGGCGCGAGCAGCGCGGGGGTGTACTCGGCGGCGATCGACGGGTCCGGCGCACTCATGCCGTGGGCCTGATCGGCGACCGAGTCCACATCGCGGCTGCGCCCGGGGATGTCGGCGACGAAACGGGTGAAGGTCTTCTCCGGCGTGCGGAACTCGACCATGAGGATCCAGACGCTGGTGTTGCCCGACTCATCGGGGGCGGGCATGGCGAGGTTGTCGGCGACGCCCTTGATGCGGTACGCGTACTTGCCCTCGGTCCCCGGGACGTCTCGCCAAGGAGCGGCATCGACGTCCTTCAGATCGTCGGCGGAGACTTCGACGGTCTCGCGGACGTTCAGGGCGGGGATGCCGACGGTGAGGGTGCGCTTGGCGGCGGCGCGGAGGCGGGTGAGGGCTTCGGCGTCGTTGACCCAGCGGAAGGCGACGAGGCCCTGGGCGGCGGTGTTGGCGGAGGGGTCGAGGGCCGCGAGGGTGACGCGCTGCCCGCCGGCGGTCGCGTTCTCGAAGTCCATGTCGACGACGGGGTAGAGGGATGCGCCGCCGGTGGTGAGGGTCTGCGTCTGCGGGATGGCGTAGCGGAGGAAGCCGGTGACGCGGACCTGGGCGTCGCGGAGGGGGTCGTCGGCGTCGATGGAGGGAACGGCGATGTTGAGGGGCTGGACGCGCATCGGCTCGCCGGGCGCGGCCCACACATCGGAGGGATCGGGGACGTAGTCGTTGTAGCGCGGCAGGCCCTTGATGGGTCGCTCGTGCCAGGCGCGGGCGTCGGCGGCGCGGGAGAGGAGCGCCCAGGAGTCCTTGATCCAGAAGCGGTCCTGCGGCTCGAGGGTGAGTTCCATGGCGATCTTCTCGTCGAAGATGGCCTTGCCCTCGGAGCCTTCCTGCTTCTTGAAGCGGCCCTTGCCGGGGATGACGTCCTCGGTGTACTGGGGGTAGCCGTCGAGGAGTTGGCGGATGTAGCGCTCGCCGTCGGGGCGTGTGACGCCGATGCTGACGCTGAAGGCGTTCTTGCCCTTGTTCTCTTCGGACTGGATGGGCCAGGCGGGGTCGATCGAGGCGATCTCGAAGACGTAGACGCCGCCGGGGGCGGGGACCTCGACGCGGTTGCCGGGGAGGGCGGGGATGGAGACGGGTCGGGCGGTGCCTTCGCCGGTCCAGGCGATGCGGACCGAGCGGCGGAAGACGGGGGCGTCGCCCTCGACCTTCTTGGCGAAGTAGATGACGCTGCCGACGCAGAGGATGATGATGCCGGCGTGGATCATCCAGACGCCGGCGTTGAGCCACGAGAGGCGGATGCGCCGGACGGTGGTGACGGCGATGTTGAGGCAGAGAAGGGCGATGTTGAGGTCGAAGAACAAGGTGTGGAACCACTCGAACTCGGTGAGTTCGAACATGGGCCACTGGCGGACGAACTCGATGTGCCAGTTCTCGCCCCGGAAGATGTTGAGGCCGATCGGGTAGAACAGGCCGGCCGAGCCGATCGAGCAGTAGAAGAACAGCACCGTCATCAGGAAGATGCCGAACCAGACGCTGGAGAAAAGGTCCAGCACCCAGCGGACGGGTGCGGGCAGCGAAGCGGAACGGGCGGGCGTGTTGGTCGGGTTTGGCATGTGTTGGCGCGCGGGTTTCCGGCGGGGGCGCGATGATACGCACGGGTTCCCGCGGTCTCCCCTTCGGGCGAGGGCGTTTCCCGACCCGATTTTCGGTGCGCATGTCCCCGGAATGAGCGACCGGGACGCGTCGATGCCCGCCCGGAACGTGCTACTTGCTTTGCTCGGCCTGCACCGCGGCGTAGGCCTCGTGGATGCTCTCGACGACATCGCGGGAGCGGATGAAGGCGTCCGCGACGGCGGGGTCGAAATGCGTCCCGGAGTCCTTCTTGATGATGTCGTACGCCCTTGCGAGGGGGAAGGCGGACTTGTAGGAGCGGGCGCTGGTGAGGGCGTCGAAGACGTCGGCGACGGCGCAGATGCGGCCCTCGACGGGGATGGCCTCGGCCTTCAGACCGTGCGGGTAGCCGGTGCCGTCCCACTTCTCGTGGTGCGTGAGGGCGATGGTCTCGGCGCAGCGGATGATGTCGTTGTCGGAGCCCTTGAGGATGCGGGCGCCCATGAGGGTGTGCTGCTTCATGGTCTCGCGCTCCTCGGGCGTGAGCGGGCCGGCCTTGGTGAGGATGGCGTCGGGGACGCCGAGTTTGCCCACGTCGTGCATGGGTGCGGCGAAGAGCAGGTGCTGGCAGTGGCTCTGGGGGAGGCCCAGGGCGAGGGCGATGGTCTCGCAGTACATGCTGACGCGCTGGATGTGGGCGCCGGTATCGTTGTCGCGGAACTCCGCGGCGGTGGCGAGGCGGAAGATCGTTTCGAGGTGACCGCGTTCGACCTGCTGGCGGAGCTGGGCGTTGCGGACGACGATGGTCGCCATCGAGGCGAGGGCCGAGGCGAGGCGGTGGGCGGCGTGGGGGAACGGCGGCGCGTCGCTGGGAGCGCGGGTGGAGCCGGGGTCGCCTTTGTAGTTGATGGCCTGGATGACGCCGAGGGGCTTCTGCCCGTCGATGCCGATGGGCAGGACGAGCATGGAACGGGTTCGATAGCCGGTTTTTTCGTCGAGGGATCGGTCGAAGGCGTAGGGGGCGGACTCGGGGATGTCGTAGACGTCCGGGATCGACATGCAGGCGGCGCCGCGGGCGACGAAGGCGGCGAGGGAGGAGCCGTCGAGCGGGAGCGTGACGCCCTTGAGCACGCCGTGGACCAGCGAGCCGGTCTTGCGGGGGCACTGGATGAGGTCCGGGCGGGAGTCGCTCTGGGTGCAGACGAAGCGGAGGCGCTCGGCGTCGACGAGGTAGACCGCGCCGGCGTCGGCGCGGACCATGCCCCGCAGTTCGCGGAGCAGGTCGTCGAGCATGAGTTCGAGGGGGCGGTCCTGGTTGAGCGATCCGCAGACCGAGAGCAGCGACGCGAGAGAGACCGACAGGCCTTCGTCGTTGAGAGGAGCCGGGGTTGTCGTTTCGATCTGGGCCATGGGGCTTGGGCGGGGTAAAGGGGCGGTTGAAGGCTAGCCGGGCGGGAGCGCCCCCGGAACACCTCACCACGATCCGCGCGACAATCCGGCCTGGCGAGGGTGAAGTCGCGCCGTGTATTCCGAAGGCGGCTCGTCCAACCGATATACTCGAACCCTGTGCCCGGAGCCGCCCGGCGGAACTCCGCGGGCCGATTTCCTTCCCCTCCTTCAAGAGCCGCCATGCCCACCAAATCCGCCCGCCCTTCCAAGACCCGAGCCGCTTCCGGAGCCGTTGGCGGCGGGTCGGTGTTCGACCGGCTCGATGCGCTGGCGCGGAACCTGTGGTGGACGTGGAATCCGCCGGCGCGGATGCTGTTCGAGTCTCTCGACCCGGCGCTGTGGCGGGCGACGAACCAGAATCCGCTGCTGACGATGGCGCACCTCGGTGAGACGCGCCGCCGGGTGGTCGAGTCCGACCCCGGTCTCCTGGCGCGGCTGGCGGCGGTGGAGAAGGACCTGTCGGCGTATCTGAACGCCAAGACGTGGTACGCGCGGGAGGCGCAGGGCCCCGAGAAGAAGATGCAGGTGGCGTACTTCTGCATGGAGTACGCGGTGCACGAGTGCCTGCCGCTGTACGCGGGCGGGCTGGGCGTGCTGGCGGGCGACCATGTGAAGTCCGCGAGCGACCTGGGGCTGCCGTTCGCGTGCGTCGGCGTGCTCTGGAAGTACGGGTACTACCGGCAGGAGATCCAGCCCGAGGGGTCGGTTCGGGTCTTGTACCCCGAGAGCCCGTTCGACCGGCTGCCGGTGCGGGACACGGGCAAGCGGATCGTGATCCCGATCGGCAAGTCGAAGGTGAAGGCGCGGATCTGGTCGCTGACGGTCGGGCGCGTCAACGTGTACCTGCTGGACACCGACATCGAGGGGAACACCCCGGCGGACCGGCGTCTGTCGCACTTCCTGTACGCGGGCGGGGACCCGGAGTACCGCGTGCGGCAGGAGATTCTGCTCGGCATCGGCGGGCTGATCGCGCTTGAGGCGGTGGGTGTCGAGCCTACGGTGTTCCATTTGAACGAGGGCCACGCCGCGTTCAGCCCCTTGGAGCGCGTGCGCCGGCTGGTCAAGGAAGGGCACGGTCTTGACGAGGCGATCTCGCTGGTGCGTTCCCAGAGCGTGTTCACGACGCACACGCCGGTCCCGGAGGGCAACGACCGCTTCGAGCCGTCTTTGGTGATGAAGTACTTCCCCGACCTGCCCAAGGAACTGGGCGTGTCGAAGGAAGAGTTTTTGGGGATGGGGCGCGAGGACGAGCACGACAAGAAGGAACCGTTCTGCATGACAGTTCTGGCGCTCAAGCTGGCGGACCACTGCAACGGCGTGGCGGCGCTGCACGGGGACACCAGCCGCAAGATGTGGATGAAGACCTACGGCGCGAAGTCGGCGGTCGAGGTGCCCATCTCGCACGTGACGAACGGCATCCACCCCGAGACGTGGCTGGCGGACGAGGCGCGCCCGTTCTATGACAAGCACCTGAAGCCCAAGTGGGTCGGCGCCGGTCCCACCGACGACTGGTGGGCCAAGGCGGGCAAGATCCCGGCGAAGGACCTGTGGGACCTGCGGTGCATGCTGCGGCGGGCGTTTGTGGCGGAACTGCGGCGGCGTCTCCGCGAGCAGGCGGTGTATCACGGCGCGAGCACGGCGGACCTGATCCCCTTGTACGACGCGCTGGACGAGAACGCCCTGACGATCGGGTTCGCGCGGCGGTTCGCGCTCTACAAGCGTGCCCCGTTGATCTTTAAGGACGCCAAGAGGCTGGCGAAGATCATGAACGACGCGGAGCGCCCGGTGCAGCTGGTCTTCTCGGGCAAGGCCCACCCGATGGACGAGGCTGGTCACGCGTACGTGCGGACGGTGACCGAGTTCTGCCGCCACCCCGATTTCAAGGGGCGGGTGTTCATCCTGCAGAACTACGACACGGCGATCGGGAAGCTGCTCACGCAGGGCTGCGACGTTTGGCTGAACAACCCCATCCGCCCGATGGAGGCGAGCGGCACCAGCGGCATGAAGCCGTGCCTTGTCGGCGGGCTGAACTGCTCGATCCTCGACGGCTGGTGGCCCGAGGCGTACGACACCACCAACGGGTGGGCGCTGGGCGACGGGACGGTGTTCAAGGACCGGGCCAAGCAGGACCGCGTGGACGCCGAGGCGATCTACAGCACGCTCGAGAAGTCGGTGGTGCCGATGTTCTATGACCGCGACAAGAACGGCATCCCGCAGGAGTGGGTGAAGATGATGAAGCGGAGCATGGAGACGGTCGGCTGCCGGTTCAGCACGCACCGGATGGTGGCGGAGTACACCGAGCACTTCTACTGGCCGGCGCACTCGTAACGCGGAACCGTTCCGATCTGGCTGGAATCGAGGTCCCCCGCCGCCGCCCCGGCCCGCACCGGGGCGGTTTTCGCTTTCGCTAGCAGGCCGTTGAAGAACTCGGAAGGCGAAGCGGAATCTCTGGGATTGCGTGGGTGAATGAGCGTTTGAGGGCTGCGTAGCCGGGGGTTTGGCGAGGGGAGCCTGGACGTCGGACCCGCCCCGTTATGT
>JAFLCM010000409.1 GCA_017303565.1 Planctomycetota bacterium | reverse complement strand
GTGTGCTCTTCCGATCTCCGGGACCGGGCGTGGACGGCGGATGGGACGGGGGCGGCTGGGCGCCGCGGCGGGCGTTGACGGCCGCGAGCGCCACCGGGATCAAAGAGACGACGATGATGACGAGCACCACCATCGAGAAGTGCTCGCGGACGAAGGGGATGTTCCCGAAGTAGTAGCCCGCGATGCAGCAGGTGACGACCCACAGCGCCGCGCCGAGGACGTTGTAGACCTGGAAGCGGGCGAAGTTCATCTGGCCCGCGCCGGCGATGAACGGGGCGATGGTGCGGACGATGGGGACGAAGCGGGAGATGACGACGGACTTGCCGCCGTGCTTCTCGAAGAACGCGTGGGTGCGGTCGAGGTGGGACTGCTTGACGAACTTGACGCGTCCGGACTTGACGGCGGCGAGGCCGACGCGGCGTCCGATGGCGTAGTTGACGGTGTTGCCGGCGACGGCGGCGAGGGTGAGCCAGCCGATGAGGGCGGCGAGGTTGAGCAGGTGGCCGTCGGCGGGGTTGCCGCTGGGTCGGGCGGCGATGGCGCCGAGGGCGAACAGGAGCGAGTCGCCGGGGAGGAACGGGAGCACGACGAAGCCGGTCTCGCCGAAGACGATCACCGAGGCGAGCAGGTAGGTCCACGCCCCGTGGGCGTCCACGAAGGTGTCGAGGTGCTTGTCGAACTCGGTGATGAGGGAGATGAGGTCGCTGAACTGCATGCGGGTCGCGGGCCGGGTTGGGGGGAAGCAAGGGTAGCGGCAAGGCGGCGGCGGCGTGGCCCGGTCGGGGGACAGCGGCGGGATTGAAGGGGCGGGCGCGCGGGGTGTTTCGCTGGTTTCGGCGGTGAGCTCGGGATTTCGCGTGAGAGGCGGGCGGGATTCGCGCCCTCCCTCTCAGGACTGAGACGAATCCACCACACCGCCGGCGGGCCTGGCCCGATCGGCCACTCGAAGGAGAATGCCATGAAGACTCTGACTTCCAGCCTGATGATCTCGACCCTCGCGCTGATCTCCACCGCCGGCGGGGCGGGCGCCGCGAGCATCTCGTTCAACCAGTACGACTGGCTGGCCGACGGCGGCGGGTACACCGCGTTCAACTCCGAGTGGGGCCGGGCGGCGGTGAGCTGGTCGGCGTCGGACGCGTCGATGTTCGCGCAGGACTCGGAGGGCTACTACGGGTTCCTGCAGGTGGCGACGGAACTGCCGGGCGGCGGGACGAACTTCGCGGTGAGCAACGTGCCGATGCGGTTCTCGTCGGCGGCGGACCTGGCGGCGCGGGCGGGCGATGCGTTCCACTTCAACCTCGGCATCTCCCGCGGGTCGCTGGCACTGTCGAGCCTGGCGTACTCGATCAGCGTCACCACGTCGCCGATCTCGTCGGCGAGCGACGTGGGGCCGCGCGGCGGGTTCACGGGGGTGGGTCCGGTGACGAAGCAGGAGATCCTGGTGGGCGGCGTCGGTTCCGAGCCGGGTGATCCCGACGGCCCGTTCGAGGGCGGCACGGGGCAGGCGGCGCCGTCGTTCGCGCAGAACTACGACGGCGAGGGGACGATCACTTCGACGGGCGGCGAGCGGGGCGGCGGCGGCACCGGCGTGAAGCGGGCCAAGTCGGTCCTGGGCGACGGCAACGTGCCGAAGGTCAATGAGAAGAAGAACCACTGCGCTCCCGGCTCGGTGGCGCGGGGCATCCAGGGGCTGAAGGCGATTCATGGCCTGACGCTGACCGACAACACGCAGCAGACCGCCGACGCGCTGGCGACGAACATGGCGACGACCGAGGCGAGCGGGACCGCGACGATCCAGAAGATGGTCGACGGCAAGAACACCTATGTGACGGGCAAGAGCCTGAACATCGCGACCACACGCTCCACCGACCCGTGCGCCGTGTACGACGTGCTGCGAGCCAACGGCGTGGCCGAGATGATCGTCAAGTGGGGCAAGAACGCCGAGGGCAAGAGCATGGGGGCGCACGCGGTGTTTGTCGCGGAGATCGAGAAGACCATGAACGACGACGGCACGGTGAAGTCGTGGCGGGCCCGTGTGATCGACGACCCGAAGCAGGACGGGGTGGCGGCGGAGAACCGTTCGTACTGGCTGTCGTTCGGCGGCGACAACTCGCTGAAGGGCTACGGGACGGGCGCGGCGCTGATGGGGTTCATGATCGAGAACGTGGTGCCGACGCCCGGGACCGGCACGCTGCTGAGCCTGGCGGGCATCGTGGCGGTGCGGCGCCGGCGCGAGCGCCTTGCCTGATCGAACTCCCGCTCCAACCTCACGCGACTCTCACGCCTCCCCCGCGCGTGCCCACCCCCCCGGGGGGCACCGCGGGGCTTTTCGTTTGGAGCGGACGCGGGCGAGGGCCTCGCGTTCGCGGCCTTCCTGGCAGAGGGCGAGCCAGGCGGCGACGGCGCGGAAGGACTCGGGGACGCTGCCCCAGCCGAGGGCGATCTGTCGGAGCAGTTCGGCGCGTTCGGGGTTGTTGGGGAATCCGCCGCCGGAGGCTCGGACGCCCTTGGAGTCGGCGGTGATTCCCGGGCGGAGGCCGGCGAGTCGGGCCTCGTAGATGACGGCCATGGCCTGGGCGGTGCGGCCGGGGAGTTTGGGGGGGGAGCCGGCCTCCCAGACGGGGGCGAAGCCGGCGCGGAGCAGGGCGGCGAGGAGTGCCTCGCAGGCGGCGCGGTCGGACTTGGCGACGGCGGCGTTGAGGGGGGCGGCGAGAGCGCCGGCGTCGAGGGCCGCGAGCCGGGAGGCGATATCGAACAGCGACGCGGGCGCTTCGTCGTCGGGGTCGCGACGTTCGAGTTGGGCGCGGACCATCGCGAGGAGGGTGGCGCGAGCTTCGGGCGCGGGCATGGCGCCGGCGCGGGCGATGGCCCATGAAACGCTGCGCGGGTGGTCGGTCGAGGCGAGGGCGGTGAGCGCCTCGGAGAGGGCTTTCGGGTCGGCGGCGATGGAAGCGGAGAGGGCGCGGCCGGCGGTGGCGACCGGTTCGGCGGCGGAGTCGATCATGGCCTGGGCGATCGCGGGGGTCGCGGCGCGGTCGGCGCGGAGGGCGGCGAGGGCGAGGCGGACGCGGTCGCCGAGGTCGGAGGCCTTGGTCCACTGGGCGGTCCACTCTTCGGCGCCGTCCTTGGGTGAGAGCGACATGAGCGAAGA
>JAFLCM010000408.1 GCA_017303565.1 Planctomycetota bacterium | reverse complement strand
CCTCTCCTGGGCATTCTCCGCCGACGGCGGACCGCACAACGAACAGACCAAGGCACACGCTGAGGATCACGCTCTCGGGATCCCGGTCGGTGTCGCTGTCGCCATATCGCCCCCTACCTCTTCCGAGTTTCTGCTCTGTGGCTTGTGCTTGGTGCCGCGTCGAGCCGCCCGCCCCTGCGTCCACAGGATCAGCCCGGCGCCCGCAACCGCGACCAGGCCCGCCCCCCATTGCCCACTCGTCAGCGTCTCGCCGAACAGCCACACGCTGAACGCCGAGACGATGAACGGCTGCAACTGGATCACGCCGGACGACACGGCGACGCCCAGCCGCGCGATCGCCATGTAATACGCCACGTGCCCGATGGCGATGCCGATCAGCGCTGAGAACAGGAACAGGCCGAACTGTGACCGCGTGAGGTCGAGCGCCGTCACGCCGTGCTGTTCGCCCATCACGAGCATCAGCAGCACCATCGCCGCGGCGGTGAACTGGCTGATGACCGCGAACGAGATGAGAGACGGGCGGCCCGCCATGCACTTTCTGACCGCCAGCGCGTAGCAGGCGAAGAGCAACCCGGACGCGATCGCCAGCAGCACTCCGGTGATCGTGGCCCCGTGGAACACGTCTTTGCCGAGCAGCACGACCGCCATGGCCCCGCCCAAGACCATGGTCGCACCGACCGCGAAGCCCCAGGATCTGACGACCTTCCGCTCAGACGGGAACAGCAGCACCGCCCCGGCGGTCACGAACAGGATCTGCGTCCGCAGCCCGAAGGTGAACAGCCCCGGGTTGATGTAGTAGAACCCGTGGGTGAAGCACACCTGACCGAGGATGTTGAACGCGGCGGGGATCGCGGCGGCCCGCCACACCCCATCGCCCAGCGTCCCCCGCCAGCGGTGCCACAGCACCACGGGTAGCCAGACGAGCGCCGCGAACCCGTACCGCCACCCGTTGCTCGTCCAGGCGTCGACGCTGTGCGAGAAATGCTTGAGAAATAGGGGGACGCTCGACCAGCCCAGCAGCGTGAACAGCACGCAGGCCACACCCACAAGGTGCGGGTGGGCGCTGACGGGCTTGGCGGGCGGTTGCGGCGTCACGGGGACCGACGGAGACAGGTCGGCGGGCGGAGCATACCGGCCGGGGGCGAAGGCTCCCGGGGGACGCACGCGGATGCCAGCGTTCGATAACGCGTCCGAATCACGAAGGCGTGCTCGTCCTCAGCCGGCCAAGTTTGGGTTCCGCCCGGTTCGGAGGCCCGGACCAGCCCTTCGCGGGGTAGGTTTTCCGGATCGGCGCGGGTCGCGAGGCCGCGTCGGAGGCTCGGGTTGTCGAGGCGCGTCTCGTGGCGCGCCCGCCCGTGGCATCGTCATCGTCCCGCGATCATCCAAAGAAAGTGGTGCCATGACGAACCGTCTGGCGGGGGGAATCGGAGCAACCGGCAGCCGCGCGATCTTGACGGCGATGATCCTCTCCGCGTGCGGCGCTCCGCTGAGCGCCGAGGCGGAGAAGGCGTCGGCGGGCGAGGCCGCGGAACGCGCGGCGTACCTGGCGAAGGTCAGCCCCCGCGTGTCGGAACAGGCCAAGGCCTCCATCCTCTGCTACCCCTCGAGCCTCACGGAAGAGGAGATCGCGCGAATCCTCCGCGAGAACCAGTTCCTCGTCCCGGGCCAGATCGGCCCCGGCGACGAGCGCTTCTGGGTGGACAACGTGGTGTGGACCGGCGACGGCGCTCAGGGCCCGGGCGGGCAAGCGGCAGCGACGCGGCTCACCTACTCGTTCCCGGCGGACGGCACCACGTGGGGCATCTCCACCATCAGCAGCACCGGCCCGAACACGCTGAACGCCAGTTTCGACACCGCGTTCACCGCCGCCAACCGTGACCGCGGCCGCGAGCACGTCCGTCAGGCCTTCGCCAACTGGCGCAAGTACACGGGCCTGCGGTACGACGAGGTCGCCGACGACGGCACCGCGATGACGACCGCCTCGCCCCGCGTCGCGACCCGCGGCGACATCCGCGTGGGCGGGCGTGCCTTCGGCACCGGCTCGTTCCTCGCCTACAACTGCTTCCCCTCTACCACCGGCGTTTTCGGGGCCTCGGGCGGCGGCGGCGGCGACATGTGCATCAACACCTCGTTCTTCACCGCCACCGAGTTCAACAACGCCGCCAACAACTACCGCTATTTCCGCAACACCGTCACCCACGAGCACGGCCACGGCACCGGCAACATCCACTCGGTCCCCTGCAACGGCACCAAACTCATGGAGCCGTTCATCAACACCGGCTTCGACGTGATGCAGATCGACGACCGCCGCGGCGGCGGGCGCAACTACGGCGACCGCTACGCGGGCAACAACTCCGCCGCCAACGCCGTTAACCTCGGCGACCTCACCAGCCAGTCCTTCATCGCCCGCAACCTCTCGACCAATGGCAGCGCCGGGCCGAGCAGCACCAACCAGGACTGGTTCCGCTTCACGCTCACCAGCCCGCAATCCGTCGTCATCACCGTCACTCCCACGGGCGGCACCTACACCGCCGGCCAGCAAAGCAGTTCCTGCTCGGGCACGACTTCATCGATCGTCGCGTCTCAGGCCGGCAACCTGAACGTCTCACTCCGTGACAACGCGGGCACGACCAACCTCTTCCCGGCGCAGGGCAACACCGCCGCCGCCGGCGCGGCCGAGACCGTCAACGCCGGCACCCTCGCCGCCGGCACCTACACCGTGCAGGTCATCGACGCCGGGCCCAACGCCAACCAGACCGTCCAGCTCTACGACGTCGTGCTCCGCACCGGCGCCACCCAGGCCCCGCCGCTGGCCATCGCCGGCGTCAACAAGCGCATCGCCGCCAACACCAACTGCTGGTTCATGGGCAACATCAACTCCGAGGTCACCGAGGGCGGCGCCACCATCCCCGCCAGCGGCTACGACTGGGACTCCGACGGCGACGGCACCTTCGACACCAACGACCAGGGCCAGTTCAACCGCACCTACCCCTCCAACGGCGTGTACCCCGTCACCCTTCGACTCACCGACTCCAACGGGCGATCCAGCACCGACACCATCAACGTCACCGTCTTCGGCGCCGTCGCCACGCTCTCGTCCGTCTCGCCCGGCGCCGGCAACCAGGGCACGACGGTTCCCGTCACCATCAGCG
>JAFLCM010000407.1 GCA_017303565.1 Planctomycetota bacterium | reverse complement strand
AAGCAACAACGCCCGCCGGCAACATGCCCGCGGGCGTTGCGAAGAGATTGTGCTGTCTCAGCGCCGACGCCGCAGCGCCGCCACGCCGCCGAGCATCATCACGCCCGCGGTCCCCGGAGCGGGCACCGCCGTGATGGAGATGTTGTCCACCGACACGTCGAAGTCGGTGAACCCGAAGAAGAACCCGGGCACGTACGTCGAGAACGAGACCTCCTCGACGTTCGCCAGCACGTCGGCGAACGTGATGCCCACCGGCAGGCGCGGCTCGAAGGTGTTGGGGTCCTCGTCGCCGTAGCCGCCCCAGCCCGAAGGCAGCGTCGCAGACGACGTGTCGCCAATCGTGACGCTCCACGTCGTCCAGTCGAGGCCGCCCTGAAGATCACCCAGCGGGTACCACACCGAGACCCACGGGTACGGCGTGCCCTGCGCCAGCGTGAAACTCCGCAGTTCCACGATCATGGTGCGGGAGACCGGCTGGAAGAAGAACTCCACCTGCCGCGCTTTCACGTCGAGCGCCAGCGTGACCGACGGCGCCGCCGTGTAGTCGCCGACGAACGCCGGGTTCGTCGAGTTGCTGAAGTCGATCCCGAAGTTGTTGAACACGGTGCGGTACGAGTTGGCCGGGTTCCCGTCTTGCGCGTCGATGAACGACGACCCGCCCGGGCCCTGCGGCCCCTGCCAGCCTTCCAGCCCGTTGTCGAAAGTCACCACCGCGCCCGCCGCCAAGCCGGCCGCGCCGCACGTCCCCCCCACCACCGCCACCGCGATGCACACGCGATTCAACATGCCTTGCCTCCTGATCTGACAACTGTCTGACGCGCTCGATGCCCCCGGCCCCCGTGGGCCGGCAACCCCCCGCACGCCCCCGAACACCGGGGGACCGTGCGAGCACCGAGCCCCGAAAACCACCCGCCCGACCACAGACCCCCGACGGAAGGGCGGCCTCCGGACCTCGGCACGTCATTCAGACTACCTCCGCTCCCAAGACCTGTCAAAAAGTTTCCGGGAAACTTCTCGGATTTTTCGCGGGCCGGAATCGACACCCCGTCCATTCTGGGGCATCCTTTCCGGGCCGGTCGCCAGGCGCGATCGCCCCGAGACGCTCCCCCTCCACTTCATGGCCCGCCCCGTCCAAGCCGTCAGCCCCGGTCCTCCCACGGACACGCCGTCCGCGGCGGCCCGTCTCGCGCCCGGGAGCGGCGGTCATGGCGGCGACTTCGAGAGCGCCTCGCTGGAGGTGCGGATCGAGCGGACCGGCGCGGAACTGCTGTCGTGCCTTTCCGCCGCGCTCGACGCCGTGCCCGCGCCCACGCGACGCCCGCAGGCGCTGGCGGCGAAACTCGGGATCGACAAAGTGCTGGCGAGTCGTGTGCTCAAGGCCGTGCGCGCCGCCGACCCGATCTCCGCGGTGCACCGCATGCCCGGGCCCGATCCCCTGCGCCGCGTGCTCGGCGCGCTGGAGGCGAGCGGCGCGCCCGCGCACACGATCGAGCCGGCACGCCGCGCCGTCGAGCGCTTCGACGCGCTCATCCGGCGCGACCTGGGCGACCGCAGTTCGCTCGACGCGGTGCTCAGCGCCTGGGTGCCCGAGGCGCGGCGCGAGTTCGAGCTGCGGCGCAAGCAGGCCGCCTTCCGCGCCCTCAGCCAACTCAAGGGCGCCGAGGCCCGCTCCATCCTCGCCACCGTCATGCTCCACCCCTCCGACGACGGGATGCACCTCGACGTCGTGTGGATCAACGGGCTCGTCGGCGTTCAGCGCCTGCGCCCCGGCGCTAGCGTGAAAATCACCACCCGGCGCATGAGCCGCGACCGAGGCGACCGCGCCCCGCGCACGCTCGACGGCGCGCCCGTTGCCGACCTTCCGAGCCTGATGCTCCGGGAGTTCTGCTCCGATCCGTTGCCGCGCCTCCGCGTCCAGCAAGCCGGCGAGTCCGTGCACTACGCGCTCGACAGCGAGGGCTTCGGCCCTGCCTCCGCGTCCGACATCGTCTTCGCCGAGGCGAACATGCGCGAGATCAAGAGGTTCCGCTCCGCGGATTCGAACCGCAAGGGCTACGTGTTCGCGGAGACCAGCGTGCCCGCCGCCGTGCTGCAGTTCGACGCGCTGCTGCACGACGACGCGTTCCCCGGTGCGACGCCGCAGCTCCGCCTCATCGACACCGCCTTCGAGGGCGTCGCCGACGTCAACGACCCCGCCCGCGAGATCGACACGCTCGACATGCTCGAGTCCGTCGAGCCGATGGGTCGCGGCCTCGCGCGCGCCCGCTCCGCCGACGTGCCGCGTTACACCGACATGCTGGCGCGCGTCTGTGGCGCGATGAACTGGGACCCCCGCGCCTTCCGCGGTCACCGCGTGCGCATCGATTACCCGGTGTACGGCTCCCAAGTCGCCATGCTCTTTGACCTGCCCCCGGTCTGAGGCCTCACGTCCGAGCGGTCGTTCACAACTCGGCCATCGCTGACGAATGCAAGCGCATTCATACTAGAAAACTACGCCGCCGCGGCAAGCGCGGGGGCCTGCACCAGCGTGATCACGAACTTCGTCCCCTCGCGTGGCCGGGAGGTCACCACGATCGAACCGCCAGCCTTCTCGACGAGCGAGCGGGTGACGGAGAGGCCTAGACCGTGCCCGCGCCGCACGCCGCTCTCAGACGCGGTCACGAACGGCTCGAACGCCCGGGCCAGCAGGTCTGGCGGCATCCCCGCACCGTTGTCCTCGACCGTAATCTCTACGCCCGGCGCGAGCACGTTCCCCGTGGAACACATGGTGGGCTTCGCAGCAATGGCCAGCACGCCACGCCGACCACGCATCGCCTCGCGGGCGTTCAAGATCAGATTCAGCAGCACTTGCTCAAGCGCGGTGGGTGACATCGCCACCCACGCGTTCGGATCGATCTCGATGCGGGTCTCGATGTTGTCTTTCACCGGGTCGCGGGCCAGACAGGCCAAGGCGTCGGCGACGGCGGACGCCACGTGAACCCGGGCGGCTTCGTCCTCGGGGCGAACAAAGCCCAGCATCGCCGATCCGATCCGGGACGCCTTGGCGCTGCACTCGGCAGCCTTGCTCAAGGCCTTGCGGGTC
>JAFLCM010000406.1 GCA_017303565.1 Planctomycetota bacterium | reverse complement strand
CCCGCCGCCGACGCGCTGGCCAGGAACGTCATCCCTTCGTGCTGGATGTCCTGCACGGCGCTCGCGGCCAGGAGGTCCACGGCGGCGCTCCACTTCCCACGCCCCAGCGCGTCCATCGCGCCCTTCAGCAAGCCTCCCACCCGCGCGGGGATCGCCAGGCGCGTCGAAGGCGCGGCGGCGGGCGGCGACATAGCTGCGGGAACGGGCACGTCCACTGCTATCGGTCGGGGCGAGTCGCCAACCCGCACTCCAGCCTTCCGCCGGGCTCAAACGAAAAGCGGGCGTCCCGAAGGACGCCCGCCGTTTGCGATTCAGTTTGAGCCCAAGGTCTCAACGCCGGCGACGCAGGCCGATGAGCCCCGCCCCGCCCAACAGCGCCGCCGCGCCGGGGGTGGGGGTGATGAACCCCTCGATGGTGGCGGTGTAGTTCGCCACGCCGGTGTTGGGGTCGCCGCCGAAGGAGAACAGGCTCCACGAGGACCCGTTGTAGAACGAGGCGTTGGAGGTGTAGAAACCGCTGAACTGCCCGGAGGCCGAACCGACCTGGAAGCCCAGCGAGCCGCCGAAGTTGTAGTTCGCGAGGCCGACCGACCAGCCGATGTTGTTGAACCCGCCGGCGGTCACGATGTTCGGCAGGGGGATCTCGACGTCGAAGTAGGTCCCGAAGCCCGGCGTCGCGCCGGGGATGCTGACGCCGGTGACGGTGGTCGAGTACAGCGTCGCGCCCGAGCCAAACACCAGGCCCGACGGGTCGCCGTCGTTGAAGGTGAACACCAGGTCGGTGGTGCCCGAGGCCTCGGAGCCGAACGAGGCGAGGCCGAGGGTGATCTTGGTCAGGGTGTAGGTGTCGCTGCCGAAGCCGCTCAGCCAGCCGCCGTCGCCGTACTTGACGGTCCCGGCGTTTGACGAGTTGAACGGGGTGAAGAACCCGTTGTTGCTGATGGACTGGAACACCACGTTGCCCGCCTGGGCGGAAGCGCCGACCGAGAGGGCCACCACAGCGCCCGCCCGGGCGGCGAAGTTCATACGCATTTCAATCTCTCCAGAAGGACAAGGACGGTCTCGATTCGCGCCCGGCGTGCGGCCGGGCCTCCATGCCCTCAGCGTAAGCTCTTTCGCACTGCGCACCAGCAAAATCTCGACAGGGCCACCGCCGACTTTGAACAGGCCCCTTGTAGGCTCCTAACAGACCGACCGCACGGGCCCCGCAGACGCGGTCCCGCTCGTTCCCGGAACCAGAAACTCCCAGTTCGGCGTATATTCGTGCCCCCGTCTCCTGTCCGCGACTCACGCTGTCCATCCCGTTCCCGGAGTTCTCTTCGATGGCATCCCGCACCACCAGCAGCACCGCCATGCTCGTCGGCCTCTCGGTCTTCGCGCTGCTCGCTCTTGTGTTCTTCGTCCTGTCTGTGGTGTTCCTGGCACAGAGCCAGCGCCTTTCGAACGACCTGACGACGGCGCGGAACGACCTGGCCGCCGCCGTGAAGCCCGACGAGCGCGACGACCGCTGGGAGGAGATCAAGCGCCAGGCCAGCAGCGCCGGCACCGGCGCGGTCCGATTCCTCGACAGCAGCATGTCCGAGGCGATGCGGATGACCACGGGCAACCGCAAGGACTCCGCCGAGACCTTCAAGGCCAAGGTGACCAAGGCCCTGGGCGAGAACGCCCAGCCGCTGATGACCGTGCTCGCCGACCGCGACCGCCAGATCGCCGAACTCAACGCCAACCTCGCCCAGGCGCAGGCCGAGCGCCAGAGCGCTCAGGATGACCTGAAGGCCGCCTCCGACCGCATCGCCAAGATCCAGGATGAGAACCGCGCCACCGTCGCCTCCCTCAACGGCGAGATCGGCGGCTACAAGGCCGAGCTCGACCGGTACCGCACCGGCGTCGAGTCCGCCCAGACCTCCATGCAGGAGCGCGTCGACAGCCTCCGCTCCGAGTCCGACCGCTCCACCAGCGAACTCCAGGCCAAGGTCGATTCGCTCCAGCAGGAACTGCTGATCAAGCAGGAACTTCTCGACAAGGCCCTGGGCAAGAGCGAGAGCGCCCGCCTCAAGCCCGGCGAGGAATCCGCCCTCGTCGACGCCCGGATCGTCGGCGTCAACCCGGCCGCCCGCCAGGTCTACCTCGGCGTGGGCCGCAAGCAGAACGCCGTGTTGGGCATGACCTTCGAGGTCTACAGCGTCGGCACCGCCATCACCCCCGACGCCGAGGGCGTCTACCCGCCCGGGAAGGCGTCGGTCGAGATCGTCCGCGTCGAGGAGAACTCCTCCCTCGCCCGCCTCACCCGCGAGACCCGCGGCAACCCGGTGATCGTGGGCGACTCGGTCGCCAACGCCGTCTACGACCCCAGCAAGCGCTACTCCTTCTGCGTGTTCGGCTCTTTCGACACCAACGCCGACGCCGTCGCCACCCCGCAGGAGACCGCCGACATCGAGACCATGATCAAGGACTGGGGCGGCACCGTCACCGACACCATCACCGGCAGCACGGACTTCCTCGTCCTCGGCGAGCGCCCGATCCTGCCCCCCGAGCCCAAGCCCGACGACCCG
>JAFLCM010000405.1 GCA_017303565.1 Planctomycetota bacterium | reverse complement strand
CCGCGACGAGCGCCTCGCCCGCCTGCTCGCCAAGGCCCGAACGCTCGGCGGCGTGCCCGGCGTGTACCTCATGAAGGGCGTTGATTCGGGCGTCATGTACGTCGGCAAGGCCGCCCGCCTGCCCGACCGCGTCTCGTCGTACTTCGTCCCCTCCGCCGACCTGGGCTTCAAGAAGCAGCCGATGCTCGACTACGTCACCGACTTCGACGTGATCGAGTGCGAGAGCGAGTGGGAGGCGCTGCTCACTGAGAACCGCCTGATCAAGGACCTCCGCCCCCGCTTCAACGTCAAACTCACCGACGACAAGACCTTCCCCTACCTCGCGGTGACGCAGCGCGAACCCTTCCCGCGCGTGTTCGTGACCCGCAACCCGGGCGCGGCGGAACTGAAAGGGGCCAGGGTCTTCGGACCCTTCACCAACGCCGGGGCGCTGCGCGAGGCCGTCCATGTGCTGCAGCGCGTCTTCAAGTTCCGCACCTGCAAACTCGACATCGTGCCCGGCGCGGAGGAGAACAAGCGCTTCCGCCCGTGCCTGCTCCACTCGATCGGGCGCTGCACCGCGCCGTGCGCCGACCGCGTCACGCCCGAGGCCTACGGTGACGACGTGAGCCGATTCGTGCGGTTCCTGGGCTCCAAGCGCAGCGCCCTGCTGCGCGAGATGAACGCGGAGATGCAGACCGCCAGCGCCGCGCTCGAGTTCGAGAAGGCCGCGATCCTTCGCGACCAGGTCCGCGCCATCGAGCGGCTCGACCAGCGGGCCACCCGCAAGGACGGCTGGCAGCCCGAGACCGAGGGCGCCTTCCTGCCCGACCCGCGCAAGGGCACCCGCGCCCTCGCCAAACTGCTCGGACTCGAGAGCGCCGTCCGCTGCATCGAGGCCTTCGACATCGCCCACCTCATGGGCGGCGAGACCGTCGCCAGCAAGGTCTGCTTCGTCGACGGCCGCCCCCTGAAGAACGAGTACCGGCGCTTCCGCATCAAGGGCGCCTCGCACCGGCCCGACGAGGGCCCGCAGAAGGCCGCGATCCAGAACGACGACTACGCGAGCATCCGCGAGGTCATCTCGCGCCGCTACCGCGACGCCGGCGCGGGCCACGAGCTCTACCCGGACGTGATCCTGATCGACGGCGGGCTGGGACAGTTGCACGCGGCGCTGGAGGCGTTCGACACCCTGGGCGTCCTGCCGCCGATGGTCATCAGCCTCGCGAAGAAGGAAGAACTGATCTACGTGCAGCGCCGGAGCGAACCGATCCGCCTCGGGCGCGAGAACGCGGCGCTGCGGCTGTGCCAGGCGATCCGCGACGAGGCCCACCGCTTCGCGCAGGCGTACCACCACGTGCTGCGCCGCAAGAAGACACTCGGCGAGTGATGGGGCCGAGACGGGAAGGCGTTACGCCACCTGGGCTACGCGAAACGTCGCCCCGGCGTTCCCGCTCTCCGGACGCGTCTCTTCGACCGCGACGTAATGCCGAGCCACCCTCGGCCCGATGCGGCACAACAGGTCGTGCGTGATCGTGCCCGCCGCCTTCGCCAGCGCGGGCAGGTGGTTCGGCGCGGAGCGGTCGTTGCCCACCAGCTCCACCCACGCCCCGACGTCCAAGCCCGTCTCGGGCAGGTCGGTCAGGTCGACGGTGATCTGGTCCATGCTCACGGTGCCCACCTGCGGAACGTACGCCTTGACGCCCCCGGCGAGTTCCACGCCCACGCGGGCCCGGTTCGACAGCGCCCGCGAGTACCCGTCGGCGTAACCCACCGGGATCAGCCCCAGGCGCGTGCGGCGCTTGGCCCGCCACGTCCCGCCGTAGCCCACGGGCGTCCCCGTCTCGATCCATTTGGTCTGCACGATGCGGCTGACCCAGCGCACGCACGGGCGCAGGTCGGCGGACTGCTCGAGCATCTCGACGTGATCGGGGTCGGCGTACTCCTCCCCGGCGTAGCCCAGGAGCGCCAGCCCCACCCGCACCATCCGCCGGTGCAGCCGCTTGGCGCGGAACACCCCGAAGGTGCTGGCCTGATGGATGAGGCAGTCGTTCGGCAGCAGCCCACCGGCCCGCTCCAGGAGCGCGTCGAACGCCGCCGCCTGACGCCCGGTCTGCACCGGGTCGCTGTCGGCGCTGGCGCAGTGGGTGAACACCCCGGCGATGCGCAGCCGCGGGTTGGCGGCGGCGAGGTGGATGATCTCCAGCGCCTCCGCCGGAGACGCCCCGCCCCGGCTCATCCCGGTGTCCACTTCAACGTGCACGGGGATGGTCAGCCCCTGGCTCTTGGCGATCTCCGCGACCGCCTCGTACGACGCGCGGTCGTGCAGCGTCAGGTGGACCTGACCGGTCAGCAGCAAGCGGTAGATGGGGTCGGCGCGGTCGAGTTCGCGCACCGGCATCAGGATCAGGACCGGCACGTCGGAGGGCAGCGGCGCATCGAGCAAGGCCCGGGCCTGGTCGGTGGTGTACACCGCCGCCATGTCCACCCCCGCGATCGCCAGGCGACGCCCCAGCCGCACGGCGCCGAGGCCGTACCCGTCGGCCTTTAGGACCGCGCACAGCCCCACCGCCGGCCCGACGATCCGGCGCACCACGCCGACGTTGTACTCCACGGCGGAAAGATCGACCTCGAGCCGGCTGGTGAACGTCACGAAAGTGCCTCGACGGAAGGAGGACCGAGGGGCGGGCCGGAACAGCCCGCGATTGCCGGGAAAAGCCCGTGTTCCCGGGCCGGTTGTATCGACCGCCCGGCGGCGCTACCATGAACGATAGAAACGCGCCGATCCGCGGCGCGTGGCAGGCCGCCTCACATTCGCTTTCCAACTCCGGCGGGACCGGCGGCGTCCCGCGTTCATCCTCGGTCGCGCGACCCTTCCCGGATGGTCTTCGAGCGCTTCAGCGCTCCCAAAGACCCAGTCGGATGGCTCGCACCCCCCGCCTCTCTCGCTTGATGATGCAAGCGAACGACGCCGGGCGTGCAAGTCATCCGCGATGGAAGGGGTTGCCTCCGGCCCGAGCGCCAGCACCGCGCCATGCCCGAAACCCACCCCGCCTCCGACGCCGCCGAACATCCCGCCGATCACGCTTCTCCCGACTCGTCCCCCGACTCGACCCCGTCGGGCGCGGGCGACGGCGCACCCGAGGCCGCCGCTTCCGGCGACGCCCCCGCCAAGAAGAAGCGT
>JAFLCM010000404.1 GCA_017303565.1 Planctomycetota bacterium | reverse complement strand
CGACAGCCACGATGTCCCCGTCGTCGTCACCGCGCGCCGCCTCCCTTCACCGCCCCAACGTACCCGCGCCCCACCGACACCGCGACCCGCCCCACCTTCGCCGCTTCCTCCACCGACTCAAACCGCAGCGCCCCGCCCCACCGCTCCCCCACCGGCGTCCGCCCCGCGTGATCCACCAAGACCGCGTCACGCCCCAACAGACCCACGGCCCCCAGGTCCGTCACCGAGAGCGTGTCGTACGCCGAGCGCCGATCCCCCAGCCAGCTCCCCGCGCAAAAGACCGTCGGCCTCCCCGGCAGATAGAACGCCAGCAGCGCCGTCGTCGTGTACTTCGACCCCACCACGAACGCGCCGTCTCCCAATGCGCCCCGCACCCGCTCCACCTCCGCCGCCAGCGCCCGCGCCCCGCTGACCCGCTCGATCGGCACCAAGGACCCAATCACCGGCAGACGCGACAACGGCCCCAACAGGCACATCCCCGCCGTCGCCACCAGCCCGTACCCCAGCCCCCAGTGCAGCGCCACCTGCACCACCGACTCCGGACGCCTCCGCAGAATCCCCGCGCGCGGCCGCTCCTGCGCGGGCAGCGCCAGCCAGCCCCGCACCCGCGCCGCGTGCTCGCCCATCGCCCGCGCCGCCACCACGCCGCCAATCGGGATCAGCGCCACCCACGCCCCGATCGCCCAGTTGCCCTCCACATCCGTGAACAGCGACACCACCAGGTACGTCAGCAGCACCGGCAGCGCAGCGCACACGCCAAGCACCGCGCCGGCCCGCTCCGCCGCGTCGTTCGCTTTTCTCCGCAACGCCCCCCGCGCCGCCACGCCCAGCACCACCACCACCGGACCCGCCAGCGCCACCAACGCACCCAGATACCCCAGAGTCCATGAAAGCCGGTACCCCCGCGCCTTCGCCGCTCCGCCCGGCAAGTCCGATCCCGACAGCCCCACATGCCCCAGCAGGTGCCGCACGCTCCCCCAGTCGTGCTGCGCGTTCCACACGATCATCGGCGACACCGCCACCGCCATCACCACCCCCGCCGCGATCACCCCCGGCAGCACCGAGTGCTTTCTCTCCGAGCGCAGCAGCCACAGGAACGCCAGCATCCCGACGCCGCCCAGCAGGATCGTCGCCTTGAACAGCACGCCCACGCCCAGCGCCGCGCCGAAGAGCAGCCCCCACCGCCACCCGCCGCGCTCACCATCGACGGCGCCCCCCGCGGCGCCCCCCACCGCGCCGGCGTGCAACCGGTACGCCCCCAGCCCCGCCAGCGCCCAGCACGCCAGCATCGGCCCGTCGATGGTCATCAACAGCGCCGTCGCGTGGTACGCCGGGATGCTCAGCGCCAGCAGCACCGCCCACAGCGCGGCTTTTCCCCCTGCTTCTCCGCCGCCGATCCGTCGCGCCAGCGCCGCCAGCGCCAGCACGAACGCTCCCGCGTACAGCGGCGCGCCCAGACGCACGCCGAACTCGCTTACACCGGCCAGCGCCGTCGTCGCCGCGATCGACCACGCGATCGCCGGCCCCTTCGTGTGATATGCCAGCGAGAAGTGCCGCGACCAGTCCCAGTACTGCGCCTCGTCCGCCGCCAACTCGTACGGCAGCACCGCGACCATCACCACGCGCACCACCGTCACCACGACGATCAGCGCCAGCGCCGCGCGCCACCACCGCCCCTTCGCCGCCTCGAGTTGCACCGGGTCCGCCGTGTTCACGCGCGTGAACTCTACGAGAACCCGCCTGAGCACCCCGTTCACCCGACCGGGACACGCTGTGGACGGGTTACCGGGCCAATGTGGAGCGAATCCGCACAAGTGATCGGACCTTTGCCGGGAAAAGTCCGAGAATCCCCGCTTCTTCCCCACCCACGCGTCCAGAAAAAACCCGCCCCACGCCCCCGATAAACGCGAACGGACGCGTTACCACGTTATCGCGGACCGTTTTCATCCCGCTGTGGAACCCGCCTTTCAACTCACGATGAAACACCCCGTCAACGCGGCGACCTGTGCCCGCCGGTTGACAAACGCACGGATCGGCCCCGGCGCCACGGAAGGCGACCCGCCACCGGCGAGCAGCACCAGCCCCGCCCAACGCGGGCCTCACGGATCGAGATCACACCCATGAACACCGAGACCCTCAACGAGCGCCTCTTCGAGTCCCTCATCAACGGCGACCGCGCCGCCGCCCGCTCCGTCGTCCAGCAGGCCGAGCGCTCCGGCCTCGCCCCCGCCGAGGTCGTCTCGGAAGTCTTCTGGCCCACCTACGAGCAGATCGACCGCCTCTTCCGCCACGACCAGCTCACCACCCTCGCCCACCACATGGCCACCCGCCTGCTCCGCGTCCTCGTCGACCAGCAGGCCCAGAAGTTCACCCGCTCCGCTCCCGTCGGACGCACCGTCTTCGCCTTCTGCGGCCCCACCGACGCCGACGAACTCGGCGCCCAGATGGCCGTCGACCTCCTCGAATCCCGCGGCTACACCGTCTCCTTCGCCGGCGGCGGCATCGCCACCGACGAGATCCTCGCCACCGTCCAGGAGAACAAGCCCGACGTCCTCCTCATGTTCGCCAGCAGCCCCAGCGACCTCCCCGCCATGCGCCAGCTCATCGACACCATCCGCGAGATCGGCGCCTGCGACGGGCTGCAGATCGTCGTCGGCGCCGGCGTCTTCAACCGCGCCGAGGGCCTCGCCGAGGAGATCGGCGCCGACCTCTGGGCCTCCGACCCCGTCGACCTCGTCGAGGAGATGGCCGCCAACCCCACCCGCCGCGCACCCGCCAACCAGCGCACCGTCGGCAAGAAGCGCCAGCTCCGCGCCGCCTGAACCGCCTTCGGCACCTCCCAGGCAGACCCACCGATCCACCGGATCGACGCACGCCGGGGCGCACCACGCAGCGCCCCGGCGTCTTTTTTCGCCCCAGCCCGCCCGAGTTCGGGAACTCCCTCGGTTTTCGTGCGTGAAACCGGTACCGTGATCGACCCGGCGAGCCCCACCCCGCCGCCAGCGCCACCCTGAGGAAACGACGGCCATGAACCGCCAACGCCCGAACCACCCTGTGCTCGCCGCCGCCGCGCTCGGCGCCGTCGCCGCGACCGCCGCCGCTCAGCCCGCCTTCAACTCCCCCGTCGCCGACGAGGTCTTCTACCACTTCATGCCAATCTCCTGGC
>JAFLCM010000403.1 GCA_017303565.1 Planctomycetota bacterium | reverse complement strand
GGTGGGGCGGGATTTCAACCTGGACATCCACGTGCCGTTGACGACGGCGCAGGCGCGGTTCGGGGACGCGGTGGTCAGGATCTCCTCGGGCTCGCGGAGCAGCGAGGAGGTGCAGATCCGGGAAGTGATCTACGAGGCGTCGAGCCGGGACCGGGTGCTGTCCGACGCGGCGATGCTGAAGCGGGCGGTGCAGGTGCGTCACCCGAAGATGGACGATGTGCAGTTCGTGATCCCGTACCAGCTCCTGGAGGACGCGCGGTCGGCGGCGCTGCGGTGGCAGCTGGTGCTGGCGGCGATCGCGGCGATCAGCCTGCTGGTCGGCGGCGTCGGCATCATGAACATCATGCTGGCGAGCGTGACGGAGCGCACGCGCGAGATCGGCATCCGGCGGGCGCTGGGCGCGACGCGGAAGCACATCGTGTGGCAGTTCCTGGTGGAAACGAGCGTGCTTTCGGCGGTGGGCGGGCTAATGGGCGTGGCGGCGGGGATCGGGCTGAGCCTGGCGATCGGCTGGGGGGCCAAGCGGCTGTTCGCGGGGGCGGAACTGACGACGAGCATCCCCCTGTGGTCGGTCCTGGTGTCGTTCATCGCGGCGGCGCTGACGGGGCTGGTGGCGGGGATCTATCCGGCGCGTCAGGCGGCGCGGCAGGACCCCATCGTGGCGCTGCGGCACGATTGAGAGGTCGGCTTGTTGATGTGAGGTCCGTACGCTCGCTCCGCGGGCCGGGGTGGCGCCCGCCGGGGACCGGCGGGGTACCCGGATGCACTGGCCCGCGGCACGGGTGGGTCACACGGTGCAGGCGCGGCGCATGAAGATGTCGAGGTAGCGTTCGACGAAGGCGTCGAGGGCGCCGACGGTGGTGGCGTGGTCCATGCCCCAGATGTTGACGACGGCCTCGACGAGTTCGATGTCCATCTGGACGGTGAGGATGTTCTGGACGGTGAAGACGCCGGGGAGTTTGTCGGTGAGGAAGGCGGAGAGGGCGTTGACGCCGGGGCCGCCGATGGAGACGGTGGGCAGCGAGCGGAGGTCGTCGTTGTTGAGGTACCAGACGTCGGAGCAGACGATGACGCTGGGGCGTTCGACGCCGAGTTGGAGGCCTTCACGATCCCACCAGCCGAGCATCTGGGCGCGGAGGCGGTAGGCGAGGGGACGGTCGGCGGCCTCGGCGCGGAGGTGCGCGCCCGTCACGATGAGGATGCGGGATTCGGCGGTGTGGTCCGCCGGGGTGAGTTCGATCTCGACCTTCTGGCTCATGGTGGTTCGCGGGGTGCGCCTTTTGCGGGTGGGCCGCTCAGCGGGCGCCGGTGTAGAGGATGAAGTCGGCGCGGCCCTTGTGGGCGTCGGGGAAGGTTGCGGGGGGTTCCTCGTCGATGAAAGCGACGGTGACGCAGCGGGTGGCGGGGCGGATGGACTTGAGCGCCTGGGTCAGGCCGCCGGTGTGCTCGACGTGGAAGCGCCCGACGACGAGAAGGGTTGGGGCGGCGCCGGCGTCGAGGGCGCGGGCGACGCTCTCGGCCATGGTCCAGTCCCAGACCTGCTGGCTGCGGAACATGGCGTCGAACTCGCGCCCGCCGGACTCGGAGGGCTGCTCGCCCTTCTCGCCGGCCATGACCTTGCCGAAGTCCTCGCGGTAGCGGCCCTCGATCAGTCGGTCGGGGATGCGGAAGGTGGCGGCCTGGGTGGGCGAGAGGGCGCGGAGGCGGTCGAAGCCCTCGGTGCGGGCGAGGCGGACGTAGCGGCGCGGCGCGTTGGCGGCGACGACGGGGCGCTTGGCCTTGTGGGCCGCCTGCACCATCTGCTCGTGGCCGGGCGGGTAGGAGGCGTCGAGTGACTTGCCGGGGTCGCCGCGCTTGCGCTTCACCTCGGGGTTCTCGATGCCGGCGGCGGCGTCTTCGAGGTCGACCTGCTCGTCGCGCTCCCAGAACTCGAGGGCGAGGGCGGACTTTGGCGCGGCGGCGAGCACGTCCTCCCACAGCGCCGCGGCGGCGGGCAGACCCAGCGGGTGCCCGTGGGATTCGCCGACGAGCACGGCGTCCGCGCCGGCGCAAGCCGCGACCATTTCGCTCCAAGAAGCGAGAGAGCCGTCGGCGTGGCGGACGGGCATGTCGCGCGGGCGGTCGGCGTAGGACGCGACCGTGGGAGAGACGGGGCGAGCGCCGCCGACTGAGGCGCAGCCGCAGGTGATCGTGGCAACGAGGATCAGGGCGAGGGAGGCGCGGATCATGGCCACAGCCTACCGCCGCGGGGCGTCGCGCACCGGCTCACATGAACACCCCGGTCAGGCCGGGGGCGGGGCGGACCATGATGACTTTGGTGTAGGCGACCTCGAAACCGACGCGCCGGGTGTTGCGCTCGGTGTCGTGTCCCGGTCGGGTGCCGATGGTGGCCCACTTGGCTCCGGCGGCGGCGGCGTGGTTGAGGCGCCAGGCGATCATGGCCTGCTGGATGCCGCGGCGTCGGACGGCCTTCGAGACCACCGCCCCGAAGAGGGCGGCGATGGGGCCGTGGGACTCCATCGCGGCGGCGCCGATGACGTTCCCGTCGAGTTCGGCGAGGACGGCGACGATCCGCGGGTGCCGGGCGCAGCGGCGGGCGACCTCGAGCGCGGACTCGGGCATCGGCGCGCCCTCGGGCTGGAAGCCACGGGTGCACACGTCGGCGTAGGCATCGACGTCCTTCGCGTCGGCGGGGTTGACGGTGCGGATGGTCAGTTGAGGCGGTGCCGGGTGGAGCGGCTGGACCACCTCTCCCGGGGCAAGCGTGCGGAACAGGACGTTCTCGAACCACAGGATCTGGAAGCCGCGCTCGCTGAGACGGCGCGCGAGCGAGACGTGGGCGTAGGGGCAGACCTCGACGCGGGGCTCGATGCCCGCGGAGGCGTAGAAGTCGATGAGTTCGTCCACGGCGTCTGGGGAGACTTCTCCCTCGAACCCAGCGCCGACGGCGGCGTTGGACCAGGCGCCGGGGTCGGCGCGGGCCATGACGCCGCCGGCGAAGGGCTTCCAGTGGTCGCTGATCTCGGTGAAGCCTTTGGCGAGGCGGGTTTCTTCGGCGCGGGCGAGGTCGGCGAGCAGGGTTTCGGGCATGGGCGAAAGGTACCGGGGCCGCGTGGGGGATGACGAAGGTGCAACGTTTCACCGGCGAAAGGGCGGGGCGGGGATCGGTTGGCTGCCCCGA
>JAFLCM010000402.1 GCA_017303565.1 Planctomycetota bacterium | reverse complement strand
CCCCGGCGGGCTCCATTCCGCGTACCCCGCCCGTCCCCGGCGGGCTCCCAGCCAACCACTGAATGACGGATCAACCTACGCCCCCGTTCCCCGATCACTCCCACCGCTCGCCCGGTACGCCGCCCGCCTCTCCGCGTACGTCTCCGGCGACACCGCGAGATCCGGCTCCTCCCCGCGCACCGCCTGCTCGTGCAACTTCTTCAGGAACGGCACGCACCAGCGGCAGCCCGTCCCCGCACCGAGACAATCAGAGATCAACGACGCCACCGGCGGCTTCTCACGCTTGATGAACGACGACACCTTCCGCAAGGGAACGTGGAAGCACAGGCACACCTCGTCGTCCGGGTGCATCGCTCACTCGTCTTCAGGATCAGGTGGGAAGTCGTCCTCGACCACCGGCCCCTTCGAGCGCTTCGGCTGCGGCTTCGCCGCCTCCACCGCGGCGGCGCGGCACGCCGCCTCCAGCGCCTGGTGCAACTTCTCGTGGTCGCTGATCGTCTGGAACCGCTCGTACAGGTCTTCGACCAGTCCAAACGGGTCCGCCTCGTGGTCCGCGTCCGCGATCGCACGGTCGCCCAGCGCCTCGCACGCACCCAGGTACCACTCCAGCGTCGGCTTGTCCTTCGCCGGAGGCGGCACGTACGCCCGCACCGTCACCGGTCCGATCAGGACCACGGGCCAGTCGCCCGGCCGACGATCGAGCTTTACCGTCTTCACCGCCGGCTCCCGCGCCAGCACCATCACCGGGATCTCCTCCCGCGTCGCCCGGTCGTGCAAGTCCCGAGCGTCGGCGCCCACCAAAGGCGGCTCGATCAGGTAGCAACCCGGCTTGATCGGCGCATCCTCAGCCACCGGCTCCGACAGCGCAAACAGTTTCTTCGTGTCCACCGCCAGAAGGCGGATCTGACGACGCGCCTCCTGCAACGGCAGCAGGATCCGCGCCATCCGCTCGTAGTCCCGCGCCGCGTGCGCCAGCCCCAGCGCCTCCAGGCACGCGTGCTCGCACTCAAAGTAGTGCGTCTCTTCCAGCGCCCGCTGCGCCAGGTCCATCAGCTTGTCGATCCGCGGGCCCGCCTTGCCCGGCTTGATCGCCGCCTCGCCCTCGGGAAGCGGCAGGGCCGACGGCACGGGCGGACGCTGCGGCCGCCGGGGCTTGGAGCCCGGGGCCGGTTCGTCGCCTTGCGATTTGGTCCAGGAGGGCATCGCCGAGCACATCGTATCACCTGCGAGTTGAAGGGACCGATCGAGCCCGCCTCACGCCGCCACGGGCCGGGCGTTCGACGCCAGATTCGCGAAGATCACGCTCCACCGGGCGCTCAAAGGCGGAAGGTCGTACGCCAGCGTGTCCGACAACGCCGACCAGTCCTGCGTTTGCAGCGTCCGACGCACCTCGGTCAGCGACCGGGCCAGGTGGGTCAGCGCCTCGGCATCCTCTTGGTTCGACATCCCGTCGCACACCCCCAGCGCCTGCGCCAACTGCAAGACCTGCTTCGACTGCTCCCACACCGCCAGCACGTCCGAAAGGTCGGCCACGCCGGCGGCGGTCTCCGACGCCTGCAACTTCTCCGCCGCCGCTTTCTGCCGCGGCGCCAGGTCCCGCAGCGCGTCCGACGCCTGCAAGAGCGCGTCCCTCACTAAGAGCACCGGGTCCGCCGTCCGGAACGAGAACTCCCGCGCGTACGGGCTGTTCCCCGGCGGCGTCGACAGGTGCTCCGGGGGCACCCCCACCCCGTCGGCCTCCGCCTGGATCACCAGCCGTCCCGGCGCATGAGCGCGCACGGCGTCCAGCACCCCGGTCAGGCTCAGGTCCACAGGAACGGCAACGGGCTGCCCGTCAACAAGAATGCGAGTACTCACCCCACCATCGTCGGCTTTTCGGACCATCGGGATGAGGGAAACGTGGTGGGGAATGTCAGATGTCGGATGGGAGTTGGGATGTCGGATCGCGGATCGCGGATGTGAAACCGGCCCCTCGGCAACCCCGACCACCCGACCACTCAACCACCCGGCCACTCGACCACTTCCCACCCTCCCACAACCAATCTCACAACAGCGCCACCGGGTCCACATCGATCGCCGTCTGCTCGTCGCTCTTCAGGTCCGCCTCCGCCCGCAGAGCGGTCAGGGCATGCTGGATCGGCACCGGCCCCGCCGCCAGCATTTCCACCGCCGTCCGCGTGTACCCCGCCACCCGCGAGATCGGGCAGGGCATCGGCCCGCGGACCGACAACTCACCCGCCCAGGGCCGCCCCGGGTCACGAAGCAGCGCCGCGATCGCCGCCGCCGACGCCAGCGACTTCGCAGGCTCCTCATCGCGGCACACGATCCGCGCCATCCGCCCCCACGGCGGAAGCCCCGCGTGCCTCCGCAGCTCCGACTCGTGCGCCGCGAAGCCCCGGTAATCGTGCGCCGCCGCCAGCCGGATCGCCGGCTGGTTCGGGCTGAACGTCTGCACGATCACGCGGTCCTTGATCCCCCCGGCGCGCGACGCACGCCCCGCCCGCCCCGCCACCTGCGACACCAACTGAAACGTCCGCTCCGACGCCCGGAAGTCCGGCAGGTTCAGCGCCGTGTCCGCGTTGATCACCCCCACCAGCCGCACATTCGGGAAATCCAGACCCTTGCTGATCATCTGCGTACCCAGCAGCAGCCGCACCTCGCCCGACGCGAACCGCTCCAGCGCCTCGAAGTAGTCCCGCGCCCGCGACATCGTGTCCGCGTCCAGCCTCAGCATCGTCCGCCCCGCCGAAAGGTCGGAGAACTTCCGGGAAATCTCCTCCTCCAGCCGCTGCGTGCCGAAGCCGAACGTGTTCACCCGCTTGCGGCACACCGGGCACGCCACCGGCAGTTTCTGCTCCGACAGACAGTGGTGGCACCGGCACAGCGCCCCCGCCCGCGTCGCCCCCCGAGCGTTCCCCTGCTCCGCTCGCGGCTGCGTGTGGAAGACCATGGTCACATCGCAGTGGGCGCACGTCATCAGCCACCCGCACGAGTGGTCCGGGCACGCGATGTAACTCGCGTACCCGCGCCGGTTCAGCAAGAGAATCGCCTGCGCCCCCGAGTCCAGCGTGTCGCGGATCGCCCGCTCCAGCCGCGGCCCGATCGCGTGCAGCGCCCGCGCGTCCGGGCCCTCCCGCGACCGCCGCTCTTCCGCAAGGTCCACCACCTCGACATGCGGCAGCA
>JAFLCM010000401.1 GCA_017303565.1 Planctomycetota bacterium | reverse complement strand
ATGCGCATCATCGAGCGGAGCGCTCCGGGCGACCGCCGCGGGGTCGTCGGCGTCGGGCCGATGGACACCGCGGGCCTGCGCTTCACCGCCACGCCCGGCCTGCCCTTCACCGCCGTCGTGCCCGTCGAGGGCCGCCCCGTCGAACTGCGTTTCACCCCTGCTTCGGTTCGCGCGAAGAACTACACCCTCCTTGTTCAGGGCGATGACGGGGCCCTCCGCCGCGCCGAGCCCGGACCCGTCACGACCTACGCCGGTTCCACACCCGAACTGCCGGGCCTGACCGCCGCCGCGAGCCTGACGCCAGAAGGCATCGCCGCCCGCATCGCCGTGCCCAACCTCCGCGGCTCCTACTGGGTCCAGCCTTCATCCGACAACACCGGAGCGATCGAAGGCGAGCGCGCCCACGACGCCTACCACACCGCCGACGTGCACCTCAGCCCCGAAGGCTGCGCCGCCGAGGTGTTCCCCGCCGCCCCGAGGCGCTCTTCGGAACTCCGCGCCGCCTGCAACGCCCCCGTGTGCGTCGCCCAGATCGCCTGCGACGCGGACTACGAGTTCTACCAGTCGCTGGGAGGCTCCGTCGCCGCCGTCGAGGCGTACATCGAGCGCACCGTCGCGCAGATGAACCTGCAATACATCAGCGAGGTCGGCATCCGCCACGAGATCACCGCGATCGTGGTCCGCACCTCCGCGATGGGCCCCTACAACACCACCAACCCGGGCGGGCTGCTCATCCAGATGCAGAACGAGTGGAACACGAACCTTCAGGCCGTCCCTCGCGACGTCGCCCAACTGTTCACGGGCAGGATCCTCGGCAGCGGCGCTTCCCTCGGCATCGCCATCACCGGCACCATGTGCGACACCACCCAGGCCTACTCCCTGGTACGGTCGCGCTGCTGCGGCTCGGTCGCCGTCGCCACCGACCTCTCCGCCCACGAACTCGGGCACAACTGGGGCGCCACCCACTGCCCCTGCTCCGCGCCCAACCCCTTCAGCACCATGAACGCCGCCATCACCGGCGCGAACTCGTTCGTCACGGACGTCTCCGGCGCGAGTGTCGCGTCGATCCTCGCCACCCGGGCGAGCGCCCAGTGCCTCGAACCCGACACCCCCTCCACACCACCCGACCCGCCCACCCTGATCTCTCCCGCTGCAGGCTCCTTCGGCGTGCCCCTCCCCATCGTCCTGTCATGGAACCCCGTGCCAGGCGCGGACTTCTACGTCGGGATCCTCTCCTTGAACCCCGACCTCTCGAACCCACTGGTTTCTCAGGCGACCTTCGGCACCAGCGTCGAGATCCAGGGGACGCTCAACTCGCTCGGCGCCCGCTACTACTGGGGCGTCGAAGCCTGGAACTCCCACTCCCAGCGCGTCACCTCCGTCCCCGCCGTCGCGCCGTTCATCACCCAGATCCCCCCGAACGACTGCCCCGGCGACTACAACAACGACCGCCGCGTCGACTCGATCGACCTCGCCATCGTCCTCGCCGGCTTCGGACGCGAGGTCACGCTCCCGGGAACCCAGGGCGACCTCAACGGCGACGGCGTCGTCACCACCGTCGACCTGCCCGGTTTCCTCTCACGCTTCGGCGCGCTCTGCCCCTGACGCCGCGCACGCCATCACGTCGCACAGTTCGCCCTGCACGCTGACCGTCCCGTTCCACGCGTTGAGCGACGGGTGGATCGCCACATCCAGCCGCGTCCCGGCCCGCAGGTGCTCGCGTCTTTCGCCCCACGACCACCCCACCAAGCGCAGCGCCGGCCCGCGCGATCCCGGCGCCGCCACCTCGACGTTCATGTGCGCCCCGTTGCTCCCCATCGCCCGCGCGTCCCGCACCACCGTCAGCCCGCGCAGCACCACGCAGGGACGCGGGTTCCCCCGCCCGAACGGCCCCAGCGCCGCCAGTTGCCGCACCGCCTCCACGGTCAGTTCCTCCACCCGCGCCTCGCAGTCCACGCCGAGCGGCGCGGTCAGCATCTCCTCCGTCACCCGCTCGCCGGCGTACGCCGTGAACCGCTCCGCGAACGCGTCGAGCCGGTCGTTGCGAACCACCAGCCCCGCGGCCATCTCGTGGCCCCCGAACTTCTCGAGCAGGTCCGAGCACGCGCTCAGCCCCGCGTGCAGATCAAACCCGTCGATCGACCGCCCGGAGCCGTGGCTGGTCTCGGAGTCGCGCGCCAGCAGGAACGTGGGCCGGTGGTACTTCCCGATCAGCCGCGAGCACACGATCCCCACCACGCCCGCGTGCCACCGCGCGTCCGAGAGAACGATCGCGCGACGGTCCACGCCCGTCATCCCCCGCGCCTCCGCGAGTTCGCACGCCTCGTCGAAGATGCGTTTCTCCGTCGCCCGGCGTTCCGTGTTGTGCCGATTCAGCTCGTGCGCGATCGCCGCCGCCCGCGGCGCATCCGCCGTCGTCAGCATCTCCAGCGCCGCCCGCGCGTGCCCCATCCGCCCGCACGCGTTCAGCCGCGGCGCCAGCGCAAACCCCGCGCGCTCGCTGTCGATCTCCTCCCCGTCCAGCCCCGACGCCTCGATCAGCGCCCGCACCCCGGTCAGCCGGCTCCGCTTCAACTGGTCCAGCCCGAACTTCGCGATCACCCGGTTCTCATCGCTCAACGGCACCACGTCGGCGATCGTCCCCAGCGCCGCCAGCCCCAGCATCTCGATCAATACCGCCCGCAGCCGGTCGTCCGCCCGCTCGCTCCCGCTGCGCATCGTCGCCAGCCGCCACGCCAACTTGAACGCCACCCCCGCCCCGCACAACTCCCCGCACGGGTACGCCGACCCAGCCAGCCGCGGATGAACCACCGACACCGCCCCCGGCAGCCCCAACTCCGCCGCGGGCAGGTTGTGATGATCGGTGATGATCAGGTCCATCCCCAGTTCCGCCGCCCGCGCCGCCGCGGCGAACCCCGTCACCCCGCAATCAACGCTGACCACCAGCCGCGCCCCCTCGCGCGCCAGCGCGTCCATCGCCTCCACATGCAGCCCGTACCCCTCATCAAGGCGGTGCGGCACGTACGTCGACACCTTCGCGTCATTCCCCCGCGGCGAAATCGCCCGCATCACATGGAACAGGATCGCCGCGGCGCACACGCCGTCCACGTCGTAGTCGCCGTAGATCACCACCGGCTCATCACGATCCAACGCCTCCAGAATCCGCTCCGCCGCCCGGTCAAGCCCCGCCAT
>JAFLCM010000400.1 GCA_017303565.1 Planctomycetota bacterium | reverse complement strand
AAAAAGGCCCCGAGTTTCCTCGGGGCCCTTGCGGAACGTGCGATGGAGATCAGATCAGGCGCGGCGGCGACGCAGGGCGATGAGGCCCGCGAAGCCGGCGAGGCCGGCGGCGCCGGGGGTGGGCACCACAAAGGTGAACCCGCGGGCGTGGGTCTGGGCGACCAGGACCTGGTAGCCCGAGCCGTCGGGGTTGATCTGGCTGATCTTCTGGGTGGCGACGTTCTTGTTCGCCTCCTCAGAGATGACGAGCTTGTTGGTGAAGGGGTTGTACTCGATGGCCTCGGGGTGATCGAAGCCGCTGGCGATCAGGCTGATGCCGGCGTAGCCGCCGGAGCCGTCGAGGTCGATGCGGTAGACGTTGCCCTCGAGCCACTCGGTGACGAACAGGGCGGAGACGCCGGGGATGGCGGTGATGCCGCGGACCTGGGTCAGGTCGGTGGGGAGGGTGCCGAAGTCGAGGACGAGGCTGAGAGTGGCGGCGAGGGTGACGGGGTCAACGCTGGTCTTCCACAGGGTGGAGGGCGAGACGTTGTCGCCGGCGGGGTTGGGGCCGCCGGAGAGGAAGCCGCCGTTGAGGGCGACGTTGTAGTAGCCGCCGCCGATGGGGTTCTTGGTCATGTAGGTGCCGGCCTCGTAGCGCGGGGTGGCGCCGGAGGTGGCGGGCTCGGTGAAGGACTCAACGACCGGGCCGCCGGAGAAGCGGCGGGCAAAGATGCCGTCCTTCTTGCCCTGGGCGACGGGGGCCGAGGGGTTCTGGATCCAGATGAGGCTGTCGGAAGCCGAGTCGTACTCGATGTCGGTGGGGTTCTGGATCGGGTCGCTGAAGGCCCAGTTGCTGATGGTGGGGGTGCCGCTCAAGAGGCCGTCGATCTCGAGGATCGCGGAGTCAGAGGGGTTGGCCACGGGGAAGGGCCCGTTGGCGACGTAGAACTTGGTGCCGACCTGGACGATGCCGGCGGCGCGGTTGCCGAGGCTGCCGCCCGCGCCGGGGAAGTCGATCAGGGTGGTGACGGCGCCGCCGAGGCCGGGGACCAGGGCGATGTCGTTGTGGGTGTTGTCGGTGTAGATGATGTCACCGACGTTGGCGGCCGAGGCGGTGCCGGCGGCACCGAGCAGAGCGAGGACAACAAGACCGGTCTTCATGATGGTTCTCTCCTGAATACTGAGCGCATGCGGTTCTGCCACACTCGTGAAGGCGGGACGATGACCCGCCGCAGCGCTCGATGTTCGTCCCTACTGACTCCTCTCATCCCAGGCCTGGGCACGCCACGGGTGAGGAGAGATGCTGAAATCTACCTTAAGAACGCCCGAGAAGCGAAGGATTTTGCCCAGTTCCCGGGTTTCGGGTGGTCGATTTTTCTCGGGCTTCACACTTGGCCCAACCCAACCGCTGGGTGAGCGTTATCCGGACGTGAGTGACGATACCAACGCCACAGCACTCCGCCCGAAGCCATGTCATGGATTCGGGAACACCCTGCAGTGCGACGTGGAATTCGTCGCCGGCGACAAAACGCTTGTTTGAATGTCGAGAAACCCCGGGAGCGGGACACGTGGCGTGCCCGTTGGATCGGAAATGGGCCTGATTGGACTCGAACCAACGACCTCGCCCTTATCAGGGGCGCGCTCATACCAACTGAGCTACAGGCCCGCGGGCGGAGAATCCGCCGTGGGAGGGAGAGCATAGCAGGGTGTCAAGGACGGCTCAAGCCGGGGGAGGGGTGGTTCGACGTTGGGCTGGAAGGGAATCGCCCGGAGTTGGGCGGTGCAACGTGCTTGGGATTCTCGTCGAAGCGGATAGGGTCGGACGTTGCGATGGGCAATCGGCTTTGGCATCTCGGCGGGCGGCTTGCTGCGGGGCTGCTCGCGGCGGGCGGTGCCTGCGCTGGGCAGTCGATCCCGACGACGCCCGCGTGCGCTCCGGACTACCGCGACGCGGTGTTCAACCGGGAGGCGCTGGGGTCGTTCTTCCGGGCGGCGGCGCTGGGGCGGGTGGACATCGTGTGCATCGGCGACTCGAACCAGTTGCTGCTGGGCGACGGGTGGGACGATGCGCTGCAGGTGGTGTGGCACGAGCGGTTCGGGCTGTACGCGACGGGGCTGATGCCGGCGGGGGAGAATCAAGGCTCGGGGGCGGGGATCGGGTGGCGGACGCAGGGGCTGTTCCCGGTGGCGGGGTCTGGGTTTGTGTACGCGGGGGTGCCGTCTCCTTGGGGGCTGTGGATGAACGCGGCGGCGGTGTTGGTGCCGTCGGGGATGCTGTGGCTGCCGGCCGGTGTGACGACCGACGGGTTCAACAACCTGGGGTTGGTGGTGAACGGCGACAGCGCGCTCAACGTGAACGCTCCGCTCCGCTATTGGGTGACGCACGCGACTTTCGCGGGCGGATCGGCTGCGGTGCGGCTCTCGGTGCGTCAGAGCGAGTTTCCGTTTGAGCCGGTGGCGACGGGGCCGGTCGTTTCGACGGTGACGGGCGTGAACGGCGTGGGCGTGTCGATGCTGCAACTTCCCGAAACGGCACCGGGCACACGCGGGGGGCTGAACTTCAGCCCGATCCCGTACGGCGTGAGTTTCACGGGTCCGATGGGGCAGTACTTCGGGCGTGTGGAGAACCCGCTGCGGACTCGGGGTGTGAGCGTGAGCACGCTGTACGGGCTGGGCGGGCAGAGCGCACGGGACATGGGGGCGGCGCTGCTCGCGGCCAGCGATGAGAGCCTGTCGCTGTACTTCGGCGGCGTGCGGGCGCTGCAAGGGCCGGTGAAGGCGACGCTGGTCCGGATCGGCACGGGGGTGAACGACCGTTCGGAGACGCTGCCGTCGCTGGGGCCGAGTCCGGTGACGCCGGGGAACTACCCCGCTGCGTTCAAGGCCAACGTGCGGGCGATCATGGAGAGAATCCGCGGTGTGTGGACGCTCAACGGTTGGGATGAGCGGGAGCTGCATTTCCTGATCGCGGTGAGCACGCCGATCCAAGGGCCGCCGGACGATTCCCTGCTGCAGGACTATCGAGAGGTGGCGGACGAACTGGCGCTGGAGGTGCCGCGGACGGGCGTGACCCACTTCGAGAAGGTGACGAGCGTGGCGGAACTGCTGCGCAACCGCTGGCTGCTGTTCGACGTGGAGGTGTTCCACCTTCGCCCGGCGGGCCACCAGGAGATGGCGCGGCGGGAGATGTCTTCGATGGCGGACTGGGCGGCGTGG
>JAFLCM010000040.1 GCA_017303565.1 Planctomycetota bacterium | reverse complement strand
GACATGCCGCTGAAGGGCACCAGCGTGGGGCCCTCGGCGGTGTTGCTCGTCACCAATCGCACCGTGCCGCGGAACGCGCCGACGAACTGACCGGGGTTGCCCGCGAGGGTCAGCTTCCAGCCCTTGTTCTCGGGCAGCGCCTCGGCCTTGGCGGTCAGGCCCGCGACGCTGGGCGGGTTCACGTCGATCACCTCGGCGCTCTTGATCTCGAACGCCTTGCCCGAGCGGCTGGTGAGGGTCACGGTCTGCTCGAACGGCGTGTTCGGCCGCGCCGACGCGATGGTGATGTACGCGGGGGTCGCCATCAGGTCGCCCACGATGTTCGCGAAGCAGCGGACGTTGTAGCGCGACTCGGTGGGGTCGGTCTGCCCGTCGATCTTGGCGGCGACCACGATGTTCATCGAGCGCATGTACGAGCCGACCGGCGCGTCCTTGGGGATCATGAACTCGATCGCGCGCCGACCGGGGTAGGACTCGTCCACCACCTTGGACTCGTCGGGGACTTCCTTCCAGGGCATCGAGATGTTGTTCTCGAAGTCGATGGTCTTGATCTGGAAGTCCTTGTCACGGCTCTGGACGACGAGGCGCAGCGGGCGCTCGTTGCCCGCCTGGATCGTCCCGCCCTGCAGGAACATGGGATCGAGCTTCACCAGGGGCACCATGGTGGCCTTGATGTTGATCACCTTGTTCGGCTCGTTCATGTCGTTCGAGGTGATCGTGACGGGCTTGGACACCTCGCCGATGCCGGTGGGGTTCCAGGTGAGTTCGATCTGGCCCTCTTCACCGGGGTCGTACTCGTAGTCGCTCAGTGCCGCCGCGGTGCAGCCGCAGCCGGGACGCACCTGCGAGATCACCAGCTTCTCCGTGCCGGTGTTCTTGAACTTGGCGACCCACTTCCGCGGCGTGGTGTCGTACACCTTGCCGAAGTGGTGATCGGTCTCGGCGAAGGTGAGCAGGCCCTTGCCCTGCGGCAGCGGCTGCGCGACGCCGGGCGTCGCGCCCGGGTTGAAGGGCTGACCGGGCTGACCGGGGGCCGGCGCGGGGGGCATCGCCGCGGGAGCGGGCTTGTTCACCTGCTCGTTCACCTTGGCGCGGGCCTTGGCGGGATCGATGGGCTTGCCGTTGCCGTCGTTCAGGTTCGAGCCCGGAGCGGCGGCGGGGGGGGTAGACGGGGGCGTCGACGCGGGCGGATCGCCGGCGAGGCAGGTGCCGCAGGCGGCGACGATCGCCGACACGCCGAGAAGGGTTCGCAGAGTCGCGTTCATGGGTCTTCCGTGGTTGAGGGGCTGTTCAGGGCGGCGAAGGGCCGGGGGTCGGAAAGACGTCGGACCAGCAAGGTCCGATAGGCCGCGGGCGCTCCGACGCCCGACCCGCCTTGTTCGCGGGGCCACCCCCGGCGCTCGGGCGTTCCGGTCGGTCAAGGGGTTTCGGGGCGTTCGGCGGGACAGGTAAAACGGGACCGAAGCCGCCCGGGGCTACACTGGCCTCGTCGCCCGGGTAGCTCAGTTGGATAGAGCAGCGGTTTCCTAAACCGCAGGTCGGCGGTTCGAGCCCGCCCTCGGGCGCTTTCGCGGTGAGGTCGGGGCGGGGAAGCGGAGCCGGAGGTCGGAGGCGACGCGGGGGATGGTGTTGGAAACGCACGAGCAGCCCTTCGGGCTGCGCTCGAAGTGCTGTCGGTGTGGTGTTGCCCCGGTTCTTCCGGGGGTGTCGCTTCGCGACGACCCCCGGCTAAGAACGCTTACGCCTGCGGCGTGCAGACTTGGAGCGGCGCAAAGGGAATGCAACGGGATCCGCTTTCGCCTCGCGACCCGTTCATCCCCACAGACGCCGAAGGCGTGAACGTCAATAGCCGGGGGTCGTCGCGCAGCGACACCCCCGGAGAGCGACGCCCGTCTCACCCAGCTCACTCTCCGAGCGCAGCCTGAAGGGCTGCTCGTTGGTACCGTGAGAGCATGGCCTCGACGCTCACGCGCCTGCTCGTCCATGTGACGTTCTCGACCAAACACCGCGAGGCCGCGATCTCGGAATCCGCTGAGCCGGACCTGTATGCCTACATCGGCGGCATCTGCCGCCGGATGGATTCTCCGCTGCTCGCGATGGGCGGAACCGCCAATCACGTCCACATGATGATCAGCCTCGCCAAGACGGTCGCGCTCGCGGACCTGATGATGCACGTGAAGCGCGATTCATCCAAGTGGATGCACGAGCGCGAGCCGGCGGCGCCGGGCTTCGCGTGGCAGGAGGGCTACTTCGCGTTCTCGATCGGCGAGTCCGGAGCGGAAGGACTGAGAAAGTACATCGCCAGCCAGAAGACGCACCACGCGACCCTGGATTTCAAGGACGAGATGCGGGCGTTCTTCACAAAGTACGGCGTGGAGTGGGATGAGCGGCATGTGTGGGAGTGATCGCGTTGGGCAAGGGTCCCAAGGCGAAACCCGGTTGTCGTCAGAATCACGACCAGCACGAGCAGCCCTTCGGGCTGCGCTCGAAATCGGCGTCGGTGTTGAATCGCCGGAATGGTCCGGGGGTGCCGCTGCGCGACGACCCCCGGCTACGAACAACCACGCCTTCGGCGTGGGGACGCGGGGTCGGCTCCCGGCATTCACGGTTTCTGTGTGCGAGCTCTCGGGTTGGGGCTTCGGCTCGCCGCTCCGAGCCCGAAGGGCGTGCCCGCCACGCCGAAGGCGTGAGGGCCAGTAGCCGGGAGTCGTCGCGCAGCGACACCCCCGGAAAGCGCGGCTCTTCCTCCCGGTTCTCGATGCCGCGCAGCCCGAAGGGCTGCGCGTCGATGGGCGTGACCGGCGCCCGCGCTCCAACTGCCGCGATTCCACCGACACACGCGACACGCCTTACACCTTCGGCGTCTCGGCGTCCCGCCCCTCCACCGTCAACCGCGCCGGGTGCCCGAACCACGTGTTCGCTCCCGGCGGGTTCGAGGCCGGGTACTTCTGCTCAAGCAGTTCCGCCACGTCCTTCATGTCCGCCGTCGCCGGGACCCACCCGCCCTGGATGTCAGGGAAGTCGTGCCTGCAGTTCTCGCACTTCTCCGGGCTGGCGAAGCGGATGGGGCACCAGAAGGACTCGACGTTGCGGAGCATCTCGCCGCCGAGAGACCACACGCCGGTCATCCAGTCGCAGTAGAGGCACCAGATGAGGTCGTAGCCGATCAGCCCGTCGAACTTCACACGGCTGACGTTCACCCACTTGGCGTGGTCGTACCTGGGGAACTTGATGAGCCAGACGAGCGGCGGGTACACGAAGTACTCCGCGAAGCGGATGAGCGCAAACACCGGCACCGCCCACGCCGTCCACCACACCGCCACATGGTTCCGCACCGGCCCGACCAGCCGCGACAGCGTGGTGCGGACGCGCGGGGCCTTGCTCGCCCGTGAATAGTGCCTGATCTCGTGCAGGATGATCCACACCCACAGCGCCGCGATCTGGCCCGCGACGCCCGTGACCATCAGCAAGAGACACCGCCCCAGGCCCTCACCCTGCGCCGCGCCCCACACCAGCCCGGTGATCGGCGCCGCCACGGTGAAGATGAACACCGTCAGGTCCAGCGTTGGCGCCCGGCAGGCGATGTCGCGCAGCCGTTGCCCCGCGGGCCCCAGCCTCTTGAGCGTGTGCAGCGCGGCGGCCAGGATCAGCAGCCCCGCCACGGTCCCGATGAACAGCCGCAGTTCCGTCAGCATGCGCCGAGGATACCGGCCCGGCGCGACGCGAGCCCATGCGTGGATCGGTTTCAGCGCGGTTCGACCGAGTCCGCCGCAAGCGTCCACCAGCCCGGGCCTTTGCTCGCCGCGCCGCTGACCCGGACGCGCATGCCCACCCGACCGCGCACGAGTTCGCGGGCCGGACCGCCCTCGGCGGTCGTCAGCACGTAGCAGTCGCCCGGATCGGTTGGTGCCGCGCCGGGCGCACGGACAACGAGCACCGGCGGGATGCCGCCCTTGATGCAGAGTTCCGCACAGGCCAGATGCGGCTTACCGCGGCCGGGGTTCATGACGCCGAGGTAGCACTTCGGATCGACGATCTCGCCCTCGAGCGTGACGCGCTCCGGAGCCGGCGCGGCCGGCGCCGCCGCCACGCCCGCGCCGATCTCCTCGAAGTCCGTCGAGGCCCCGGTGAGTTCGATGACCGCCCGATCCCCCCACTGGATCATCGCACCCGTCACTTTCACCGACTTGCCCGCGAAAGGTCGGGCCCGGTCGTCCGCCCCGATCTTGCCCTGGTCCACCAGCAGCACCTCACGCGGCCCGGCGTCCGGCCCGTCGATGACCAGCCGCGGGTACGGATCGATCCGCAGCGTGCCGGTCAGCTCCGACAGTTGATCGGTCTTCCACACGCCCCGGCCGGGGTCGGCCTGCGAGATCGCCAGCGCCCCCGCGATCAGCCCCAGGCCCAACACGCCCGTGAGCACAAGCAGCATCGCCGCCCGCGCGTGGCGCCGCGGCGCCGGCAGGTAGCCGACGTACAGCGTCCGCTCAGCCATGGTGCCCGCCCTTCTCGCTCGCGGGCGGTTGTTCTTTGGCGGGCGACGCGGCCACGTACGCCGCCGCCCCCTCCACCCGCACCTCGTAGCGGTCGATCCGCTCCGTGAACGGCGGCGGGCTGGCCCCCGTCTCCGGCGCATACTGGTAGCCGTGCCACGGGCAGGTGATGCACCCGTCGATGATCCGCCCCTCGCCCAGGGGGCCCCCCTGGTGGGCGCACACGTTCGACACCGCGCACAGGCGGCCCTGGTGCTTGAACACCGCGATGCGCTCGGTCGGACCCTCGATCACCTTGGCGCCCCCCTCCTCGATGCTCGCGTGGTCGGCGACCTCGATCTCCTTCGTCGCCGCCGGCCCCGCCCCCCGCTCGCGCAGCCCCGCGACAAGGTGCAGCACCGTCAGCGAGAGCGCCCCCGCGCCCAGCAGAATCGCGGGCAACGGGGCTTTCTCCAGTTGTAGGACGCCCAAACCGATGTGGGCCACCAGCGCCGCGTACGCCGCGTACACGCTCATGTGCAGCGTCTTCCACGTGCGCGGCGACAGATTCCGCAGCCAGAAGTCATGGCTCGTCGCCGCCATCAGCAGCAGCACCATCAGCGCCACCACCCCGAACCACTCGAACGGGAACAGCACAAGGCCCGCCGCGTGCGGGTTCGAGGTCAGCACGCTCAGCGGAGCCGGTATCACGCCAAAGCCGTGGTACCACACCACCGACAGCCCCGCGTGCGCGGCCCCGACAACGAACGTCAGCACTCCCAGGTGCCGCCGGTTGTAGAGCAAGGGCGCGAAGAGGGGCGACAGCCGGTGCAGCGGCCCAGCCGCCAGCACCACGTGCAGCAGCGTCACGGCGCACGCCCCCAGCGCACGGACCAGCGCGATCACCGGGCTCATGTTGCCGGTGCGCTCCACGCCCAGCGTCACGCCCATGAACACGCCGATGAACGCGAGCGTTGCGACCGCCGCCGCGACGTCGTACCGGCGCTTGTGCCGGTTCCAGTTCACCCACGTATAGGTTGCGCTCACGGCAGCGGCCCCTCCCTCGCGGCGAGCCACACGCACAGGACCAATACGCCGACGCTCACCGGCCCGAGAACCGCCCACAGGGCCAGGTGCCGGTTCCGCAAGGGTCGCATCAGGCCGGCCGGCGGCGGGGCGTCACTCCCACGGGCCCAGCGCCGGGCCAGCACGGGCCACAGCAGGGCCGCACCGGGGACGATCAGAAGTCGGAACGACAGGGGGGCACCCCGCGCCGCGGGATCGATGGACGCCGCCCCCCGAAACGCGAACGCCACCCCGAACGCCACGCTCACGCCGAGATACGCGGCGGCGGCAAGAAGGATCGACAGCGCAACGGGTGTGCTCAAGGGTGGTGACCTCGCGGTGCGTTGGATGCCGCAAGGGGCCGAAGGTGGCGGCGAAGCACGCGATGCTCGGACGTTCTCTCTTGGACACCGATCTTCGGACCTCCGTCCTTCGACCCCCGTCCCTAGACCCCCGCTCCTCGGACCACACGTACTAGGACCCCCGGGCGGGTGTCTGGGCAGGGCGTGCGGTGTGGTGGGTCGCGCCCGGCGTCACAGACCGAACCCGCGCCGTCGCGGTGTGGATTCGCGGTCGGGCGGTTTCGATGATTCTCTGTCGGCCTGTCCCGCCCGCCGTCGGGCGGTCGCGCCGTTCCGCACGGGGGCGCTTCCATGAAGTTCAGGGGGTCCCGACAACTTGGCCGACGCGGCGGGCCCATCCGTCACCACCGCCGCGGCTTCACGCTGCTGGAGGCGCTCGTCGCCAGCGTCATCCTCGGCGCCAGCGTCCTGGCGGTCATCTCCGCCATGAGCACCGCCCAGACGCTCGCCTTCGAAGGCCAGAAGCGCGTCCTCGGCGCCATGGCCTGCAACGACCTCCTTATCGAACTCTCCACCCTGCCCTACGCCGAACTCAAGTCCAAGCAGGGCCTGAGCGAGGGCGTCGGCGCGATGACCTCCCTCGACGGCTTCGCCTACCCCGATTCCTACTGGGCGGTGGGACGCACGCTCGCGCTCACCGCCCACAGCGTCACCGACGCCAAGAGCGGCGCGGTCATCAACGGCATGAAGGCCGTTGTCTCCGCCGTGGACGAGGACATCACCCTCTGCGCCGTCGAGGCGTTCTTCCCCGAGCCCGCGGGGGGTGGCTGAATGAGAACGACCCGCTCGACATCCCGGCGCGCCATGACGCTGCTGGAGCTGCTGCTGGCGCTCGCGGTGACGATCCTCACCGGGGCCGCCGCCGCCGCGGTCACGCTCGCGGTGTCGCGCGGGATGATCAGCATGAACGCCGGTCGCTCGGTGATCAACCGGGCGAACCTGATCCAGGCGCGGCTGCGGGCCGTGACCGACACCGCCCGCTGCGCCCTCGACGCCGCCGCCGACAAGGGCCTCGCCGTGTGGGCCGAGGACCCCAACGCCGACGGGCGCGTGAACGTGCTCGAACTCCGCGTGGTCTGGTTCAACGCCGACGAACAAACCCTCACCCTCGAGCGCGTGCAGTTCCCCAAGGAGTGGACGCAGGAATGGGTGGACTCCCACAACCTGACCCTCGCCGCGGCGGACGACCCGTTCCTGGCGATGCAGGCCCAGCGCGCCCTCGGCTACACCACGACGAGCGTCCTGGGTTCACGCGTCGGGGTCACCGCCGTCGAGTCGCCCGAAAAGGTTTGGAAAGACGCCCAGCGCCTTCGCGTCAACGCGGACGTGACGGACGACCTCGGATCTTCCGTCGGGCTGCTCGTGTGCCTGGGGTTCCCCTCGCACCGCCCGCCGCAGTGATCGAACGCCTCAACGAACGGAGGACCACGCCATGAGCAGGGTTCCGGGGAACGAGTCGGGTCGGGTCCACCGCTGGCTGCAACGCCACCGCGGGCGCCGCGGCGTGGCCATGATGCTCGTGCTGTGCATGCTCGCCGGCGTGAGCGTCCTCACCGCCGCCGCCCTGACCAGCCAGCAGAGCGCGCCCGACACCGGCGTCAACGCCGCCGCCGAGGTGCAGGCCCGCTGGAGCGCCGAGTCCGCCGCCAACATCGCCGTCGCGGTCCTCGAAACCAACTACGACTTCAGCGGTGCCAACGCCGAGATGATGAAGGACATGCTCGTTGGCGCGGGCCTCGCCGGCGTCACCGTCACCGACCTCCAGGGCAACCCGCCACAAGAGGACGACCGCGAACTCATGCTCAAGGCGTCGAGCGTCGTCAACGGCGTCCGCGTCGAGGTGACCAAGCAGGTCAGCCTCGGCCCGATCGTCCCCATCGCCCAGGCCGCCAACCCGCACTACCCCGAGTTCGCGCTCGCCGCCAGCGACACGATGGTGCTCGAGGCCGGCTCGGGCGTGTTCAAGTGGCACCTCAGCCCCGAGGCCGACTCGCCCCGCCCGGTGGCGCTCGGCGCGCTCACCAGCCTCGGCACCAAGGTCTCCATCGACGCCGCCGCCAACACCTCAGGCGCGGTCCTGTTCGCCAACAAGAGCGCCGATTCGACCATGCAGACCCGCATCGGATCGACCACCCTCGCCGCCGGCGGCGACGCGCTCGGCTACGACCTGCCCCTCACCGCCGAACTCACCCCCGCCGCCTTCTCGACCCTCGCCACCGCCACCACCTCCGACCTCGACCTCGACGGCGCGCCCGCCTCCGCGACGCTCCCCACCGGGGGCAAGTACGCCAAGCTCCGCGTCCGCAACGGCGCCACCCTCACCCTCAGTGCCGCGAACGGGACGCACTATTCCTTTGGCGACATCGACATCGAGGCCAACGCCGAGGTGCGCGTGATGGGCGCGGTGGTCATCGAGGCGCGGGGCGACCTGCGCGTTTGCACGGGCGGCGCGGTGACCCTCGGAGACTCCGCCGCCGCGCTCGCCGTTTTCACCAGCGGCCACGTCCAGGTGAACAACGCCGGTTTCGGGGTCCCGGTGACGGTCGCCCGAGACAGCGCGCGCTCGTTCAAGACCGTTCCCGCCTATCAACGGCCCTCCCGCGTGCGGCTCTTCGCCCAGGTCCCCACCGCGGGCTTCGGCGCCCCCACCATCCAGGTCCACGGCAACGGGCTGCTGCTCGGCTGCGTGCACGCGCCCGGCAACGCGGTCGCCGTCAACCACGGCGCGATCATCGGCAACGTCGTCGCCAAGAGCGTCGGGCTTCGCGCGAACAGCTTCCTCGTCTACGACCCGGCCCTCGACAACCGCGCCGGCTTCACCAACTTCAGCGGCCCGCTCTACGAGAATCGCGCACCCATCGCCGACCTCACCAACGCGCTCGCTTCCTTCAACGTGTCCCTGGGCGCCAAGTCGCTCACCACCTCGCTCCTCTCGATCGGCACCGCCCTCCCGCCCATGGACGAGGAGGGCGGCGGCTCCGGCCCCACGCCCGCCGCCCGCAACGCCCGCGTCGCCGTTGTCGTCCCTTCCCTGGTGAACGACCCGCTCGACAACGACGATGATGAGGAGGACGACGACTGATGCGCAGACACACCCGCGGCTTTTCGCTCATGGAGACCATGATCGTCGTGCTGGTGATCGCCATCGCCGCCGTCGCGGTCCTGCCCACGTCCTCGGGCGACGCGCCGGTCACGCTCCAGGGAGCGAGCGGCTCGCTCGCCGCCGACCTGGAGTACGCCCAGGCCCAGAGCGTCGCGCACCCCGACGACCCCGTCGTGGTCGTCGTTGACGCGGCGAACAACGCCTACCACCTCGCGCGGGCGTCGAGCCCGCAGACGCCCATCGAACGCCCCGGCGCCGCTCCCGGCACGCCCTATGCCGTCAACCTCGCCGAAGGCTCTGAAGAAGCCGCCATCTCGCTCACCGCTTCGGGTGTCGGCACCCACATCCGCTTCGATTCGATGGGCCGCCTCCAGCAGGCGTCGGACGTGGTCCTGACCCTCATCAACCAGGCCGGGCGCGTGGACGTGTTCATCAGCGCCCAGACCGGCGACGTGTCGGCGGTGAGCGACGCCTCATCGCAGGCCGTGGTCACCCAGGACGTCTACACCGCGCCCTCCGCGGAGCAGCAGGCACCCGCCGACCAGCCGGAACAGCCCGTGGTTGCCGAGGCCCTGACCGAGACCGTCGAAGCCGTCGACGCGCTGATCAGCGGCGACGCGTCCGGCGCGGTCTCCACCGCCACCGGCACCGTCGCCGGCGTCACCGTGGGCGTGGTCTCCACGACGACCACCGTCGTCGAGACCACCACCACCACCGTGACCAACACCGTCGGCGGCCTGCTCGGCGGCAAGAAATAGCCCCCGAAACCCGGCGCCGCACCCTCCCAACAATCAGGGGTCGCCACCCGGAGGCTCCTCGTGCGCCCACGCTCTCTCTTGATTCTGTCGCTCACCGCCCTGCTCGCCGTGAGCATCGGAACCGCTCGCGCCGGAACTGACCCCGCTCCGGCCCCACCGCCGGAGTCCCGCCTCGACGCCATCACCCGCCGCGCCAAGGAGCTCGCCGAGCGCCTCCGCGAACAGACCAGCGCCGAGGCCGACCGCGCCGCCGCCTGGATCGACGCCAACGTCAGCGAGGCCCGCGTCCGCGAGGCCGTCGAGAAGGCCCGCGCCTACGCCGAGGGCAAGTACAACACCGCCCGCGCCACCGCCGACGAACGCTACCAGCGCGAACTCGGCCTGCGGTTCTTCAACGCCCAGCCGCTCTCGCTCGGCAACCCCGCCTGGTCGCGCGTCGCCGCGGGCCAACCCTTCCCCCACGTCGCCACGCTCGCGAGCGACGCCCCGCTGGTCCTGCTGGTCCACGGCCTCGACGAGCCCGGCGACATCTGGAACGACCTCGTCCCCGCCCTCATCACCGCCGGCTTCCGCGTCGCCCGCTTCGACTACCCCAACGACGGACCCATCGCCCCCAGTGCCGACGCCCTCGCCGCCGCGCTCCGCGAACTCCGCACCATGGGCGTCGCCCGGCTCGACATCGTCGCCTACTCCATGGGCGGCCTCGTCTCCCGCGACACGCTCACCCGCCCCGAGCACTACGCCGGGCGCGCCTCGGGCCACGACACCCTCCCCGACATCGAGCGCCTGGTGATGATCGCCACGCCGCACACCGGCTCCTCCTGGGCCCACCTCGAAGCGCTCTCGGAACTCCGCGACCAGTTCCAGCGCTGGATGGACGCGGAAGACTCCGACCTCGGGCACCTCGTCGGGTTCCTGTCCGACGGCCGCGGCCAGGCCGCCGACGACCTCCTGCCCGGCTCCGAGTTCCTCGCCGCCCTCAACGCCCGCCCCGCGCCCGCCGACGTGAGGCTCACCTCCATCGTCGGGCGTGCCGTGCCGCTCACCGCCGCCGAAGCCCGCGAACTGCTCGACCACCCCATCGTCC
>JAFLCM010000004.1 GCA_017303565.1 Planctomycetota bacterium | reverse complement strand
GCTCGTCGCCCGGCGTGGCCCACGCGAGCGACGCGCTCGCCGCGGGGACGAACGTCTCGAACGAGCGCCGGCGCGAAACCGAAATTTCGGTGTGGCACCGCCTGACCAGATCAGGGTTCTCAACCCAGACGCGCGCCGCGATGTCCGCCGGCGACGCGTGGTCGTCCGGAAGCGCGATGCCCGCAACCTCGGCGGCGGCCTGCAGCGACTCCATGCCCATCGGCGTGGCCATCTCGTGCAGATGCCAAAGGGCGTCGACCAACTCCACCGGCAGACCGCCGATGTTGCTCAGCAGCGCGATCTCGACACGCTCGACGTCGAGGTGCGCCGGGTCGGTCGGCAGCATCACGCCGCTCGCAGCGAGGAAGGCGGCATGGGGCCGCAGAAAGTCGATCAGGACAGCGGGGTCGACCTCCCGCAGCGCGTACGCGCTCGTGAACCTTCGGAACAACAGGCTGCTCATGAACCGGGCCTCCGCCTACGAGAAAGCCCCGGTCTCCACCCGGGGCGGTTAACCCGAGTGTATCCCAAACGATGCCACACAAACGGTATTTGTCAGGGTCCGACAGGGAATCCTGATTCCGTCCACAACATCCGACATTTACTCGGCTTGCGCGGCTTTCGCCCGCATGGCGATCACGCCGTCCGGCGCAGGGCCTGACACCATGTCGTCAGTCCGATTGAGCACCCGCCAGAGCCGCCGCTGGGTCGCCCAGTCCGGCTGCCGGGTCACCGGCCGCAGCTGCTTCTCGGTGATCCGATCCTTGCCGCTCTCGGGCGGCGCGAGGAACAGCAGTTGCTCCTGGATGTCGGGCGCGAGATTGACCAGGTCCATGATCTGGCTGAGCCGCCCGCGGGTGACGTGGCCGAGCCGCGCGATCTCGGCGAAGTCCTTCACCTGCCCGCTCCGCACGAGCCAGTCGAAGCGGAGCGCCAGCGCCATGAGCTTGGCCACGCGCGGCACGCGCCGAGGCGATCGGCTCGACGCGGGCTTCGGCAACGTAGGCTGTGGGTTGCCGACGCGCATCGTGCGGCTCGTGTTGACGCCGCTCTCGAAGCAGACCTTGAACGTGGCGCGATCCGGAAGGCTCATGGCTTGCACTCCGCAGCGAGGCGGGACGACTCGGGGTGGAAGACCAGCGTCACCTCGCCGGCCTTGCCGTCGTACTCGACGGCCTTGATCAGCGAGCGGAGCAGTTCGGCGCGCTCGCGCGTGCTGAGCTGGTCCCACAGCGGCTGGAACTCCGCGAACGCCGCGTCGACCTGGTCACGCCGGAGCTCGTTCTTCGCGGCGTCGGCGAGTTCTTCTTCGATCTCGCGGATCTGCTCGCCGATCTGCCGCGAGCGCTCCGCCACCTCCGCGAGTCGGTCGGTGTCGCTGGACGCCCCGGCGCGGCGCTCGTCGCTGGCCAGCCAGCGAAGCTCCCGCTGCAGCGTGGCGCGGCGGTCCTCGAGCTGCGCCGCGCGCTCACGCGAGTGGGCCCGGGCGCGGTCCAGAATCACGCCCACCAGTTCGCGGTCGCGGCCGAGCGCCCGCAGCCGCTCGACCACGAACGACTCGAGCGGCTCGGCGGGGATCGACTTGGACGGGCAGGTGTAGTAGCCCCGGCTCTGGGCCGCGTGGCAGGCGTAGTAGCGGTACGTGCGCTTGCCAGCCTTGGTCGTGAAGGTGTGCGACATCGGCTTTTCGCAGTTGCGGCACCGCACCAGGCCTTTGAGCAGCCCGTGGTGGGTGTTGCGGACGTCGCTCCCCTTGTCGCGCCCGTTGGCCTCCAGGATCGTCGCCGCCCGCTTCCACAGCGTCGGTTCGATGATCCCCTCGTGCTCGCCCTCAAACAACTGGTCGTGGTGCTGCACCTTGCCGAGGTAGGAGACGTTGGTCAGGATGCGGTGGACGTAGGGGTTGGTCAGCGGCAGGCCGCCGACTTTGGTCCCGTCCTTCTGGGTCCAGCTCTTGGTCGTCCACCCGCGCTTGAGCGCCGCCTCGGTCGTCGCGCGGACCGAACGCGTCTCGATGTAGATCGCGAAGAGCTCCCGCACCCGGAAGGCCTCGTCGCGGTTGACGATGAGCTTCCCGCCCACCACGTCGTACCCCAGGATTGGCTTGCCGCCGAACCACTTGCCCTTGCGACGAGTGGCCGCGATCTTGTCGCGGGTGCGCTCGGAGATGATCTCGCGCTCAAACTGGGCGAACGACAGCAGGATGTTCAGCGTCAGGCGGCCCATCGAGTGGGTGGTGTTGAACTGCTGGGTGACGCTGACGAACGAGACCTTCTTGCGGTCGAAGACCTCCATGATCCGGGCGAAGTCCAGCAGCGAGCGGCTCAGGCGGTCAACCTTGTAGACAACCACGCAGTCGACCTTGCCCGCGTCGATGTCGGCCATCAGCTGCTTGAGGCCCGGCCGCTCCATGTTGCCGCCGGTGTACCCGCCGTCGTCGTAGCGGTCGGGCAGGCACACCCACCCTTCGGACCGCTGGCTGCTGACGTAGAGCTCGCCGCTCTCGCGCTGGGCGTCGAGCGAGTTGAACTCCTGCTCGAGGCCCTCCTCGCTGCTCTTGCGGGTGTAGATCGCGCAGCGGATCAGCCCGGGTGTCTTCGAGGTCGCGGCCCCGTTCATGATGCGGCCTCCGCCCCAGCTTCAGCCGACGCCCGCTCCTTCGAGGCGATCTTCATCGCGTCGGCGAAGAACTTCGCGCCGTTCCAGTGGCTGCCGGTGATCGCGTTGGCCACCGCCGACAGCGAGCGGTAGACCCTGCCCTCGCACTCAAAGCCCTTGGGCAGCACGATCACGCCGTACGCCTTGCCCTTGTACGTTCGCCACAGCGTCGACCCCGGCAGCGGCACGTCGCTGGCCCGCTGGATGCGGAGCGAGGCGATGGCGTGCTTGGGGGACGGCACGTCACTGATCCTCGCGGGTTCCGCGATCCCGCTCGGTGCCTGCAGCCGCAGATCGGAGTCGTCGGCCAACTCCGCCGCGCGCTGGCGTGCTCGCTCGGAGAGGTCGCCCTCCGCGTCGGCCTGGAGCCGCCAGGCGATCCGCTTGATCAGGTACGGGCGGTTGTTGCAGCGCGTGGGCTCGCCGAAGAGCTCGGCGTATCTGGCCTTGAGCTGCGGAGTCTTGAGCGTTCCGAGCCGCTTCAGTTCTGCATGGATGTTCAGCGCCATGAAAGTTCTCCTGCCCGCTCGGCCTCGACATGGCCCGCGGCCGTGTCGGAATCGAGTGGGAGCGGACGATCAGGGCGATCATCTTCCGCAGGGTCAAGTCGAGAACTCTCGGGTTTTCGATGCTCCGCCGGCGCGATGCTGGCGGCCCGACTGGCGCGGACGCCCGCCCGAATCCGCTCCCGGTGCCAGCGGTGCACGGCGGCGGCGAGCGTGGCGATGACGGCCTCCCGCCGCTGGGCGGCGGAGTTCAGAGGGTCCTGCTGGGACACGAACGGCTCCTTCGCGGGTCAACAGCAACCCGCCAAAGAGCAACTAACCCGTTGGAGGATGGAATCCCGAAACCGCTGCAAACAAGGCGCAAGTCCTTCAAGGACAGCGGCTTCAGCAGTCCGAATCACGTAGCGTGAAACTTCTCGCCCACTCGGCCGTATACAGAGATGCTCAGTTCGTCCCTCGTCGGGAAAGCTGGCGAGAAATCCGGTAGATCAGGAATCCGATGAACGTCCTGATACGCCGGCCCCGGGGGTCGTCCCCGCCCGCCTCCTTTGGGCTTCTGCCCACCGGCCATCAGTCCGGTCTCGATAGTGGGATGTGGTCTCCGCCCCTCGCAGCCCGCACGCAAATCTGGGCTGCGATGACCATACGAAGTCGGCGTGTAGCCGAGCTTCCTGATTGAGCCCCGACAGGGTGATTCGGCATCGCGGCAGGGCAACCCGTGTTTAAGACAACCTGGTCGGATGAGTGCGGCGATGTCGCGCTTGTGTCCTCGCGCGAAAGCAGGCGTCGGGCACGCAAACCCACGCTTGTGGTCAGCGCCCACGCGAGCGAACGGCTCGAGCAACGCAGCATTGGCGAATGGGCGATCCAACTCGCGATCGAGTTTGGCGAGAGGTTCTACGCCGGGAAAGGATGCGAAGTCGCGTACCTCAGCCGACGGGCGCTGAAGGCCGCCAGGGCACTGCTCGGACAGCGCGTCGTTGAGGCCGAGAACCTGGCGGTGGTCATCTCCAATGACGGGGTCGTCTTGACGGCCTATCGAGCAAAGCGACCCCTGAAACACTGGCGTGGCGAATGGTGAAGTCTGCCTGTCGCCCCACCCTCTGACGTTCACATGACCACTTTCCTAGTATCACCCGTTGACTGTGACTCCCTGTTCGCCGGATGGCAGCGTGAGGCGAGGTTCGGATCTCGACTCGATGAGCGACGAGATCTCTCCTGCGGCCAAGCTCAAGCGAGCTGCACGCGGCTAGTCCGACGATCGAGGGATGTGCCCCAAAGGCATAGCCACGCGTTTCTGCATGGCGGCATCAGCGGATTCCCACCTCGCTCATCGGAGGTCTCGTCATGGACACACGTCCACAGTCCGTAAGCGGCCACGCTGTCGTTGCGCTCATTGCCACCCGTGGCAGATTCGACCTGCTGCGTGAGCGGGCAGTCCCTTCGGTTCTCACCCAGACGCGGACGCCTGACCGGCTCGTGATCGTGGTGGATCGGACCAAGGAAGAGATGCCTGATCAGGATCTCGCACGTCTGCGGCAACAGCTCGAGGCACAGTGTGGTGATCGGCTTCGCGTGACCGTGATGCGCAACCGGCGCACCCCGGCACGAGCCGCCGGCGCATGGAACACCGGGATCGACCAACTGTACCGCGATGCGGGCATCGCTCGTTCCGCCGATCTCTGGTTTGTCGCCATCCTCGACGATGACGATGCATGGACGCCCACGCACATCGAGTCATGTCTCGAAGCCGCGATCTCTCGCGATCTGAGCATGGTCGCGTCGGGCCTCATCCGGCACGAGTCGCTCGATGACCCTGGACATCCACACTCCATTCCCGACGCGCTCTGCGCCCGCAAACAGTTCATTCGGGGCCAGCACGTGCAGGGCTCGAACCTGTTCGTTCGGCTCGACATGTTGCTCCTGGCAGGCGCTTTCGACGAGCACCTCCCGAGTTGCACAGATCGCGATCTGTGCATCCGGCTGGCGGACTTGCCGTCCCTCCGATTCGGTGCGACGTCCGTACACACCGTGCATCACTACGCGGACCCACGTCCAGACCGCCTCACTTCCGCGGCTTCCTCGGCAAAGCACGACGGACTCACTCGTTTCTGGCGGAAGTACGCGCGCCGCTTCGACGCTGCCGCGAGAGACGCTGCAGCCACGAGGGCTTTCGAACTGTTTGGTTGGCGGCCGCCAGAGCCCGTTGGGCTACCAGAGGCGAACATCCCGCCCCTTGTGCCAACGACACGATCGCTTGAGCTTGTCATCGGGTTCGTCACCGACGCCACGCCCAAGCCTCACGTTGAGGGCCTGCTGTCCGACATTCTCAGCTTGAAGTCCCGTCCCGATGTCTCCGGCGTGACCGTGGTCATCGTCGAGAACGGTCCCCTCCCGAAGGATGGGACGCGCCCGCTTCATGACACCCTTCATCGCTCTCAGACCGAGGGCCTTGCAATCGAGCTCATCTCGATTGAACGCCAGCGTGAAGACTGGGCTCAGGGGACTCTCGTGGATACGCCGGATCCGTCACGCCAGCGGATGCCGATCGCGGTATCACGCACCGTGCTCAACACATACGTCGGTCGGTGGGCGGGACGTCATCCAGGCGCGGTGGCGTGGATCCTCGACGACGACAAGCGGCTATCGGTGTCGGTCGACGACGCAGGCTTCACAGCCGTTAGAGCGAGCCCTGACATCGGCGCGCTCCTTGCGCTCCGTGATCAAGGCGTGGACATCGTGATCGGGCCCGATACAGGCGCGGCACCCCTCCCCTTCACGGCAACGCTGCGCATGCAGCTGCTCGATCTGGCTCACCATGTGGCTGTGTGGGAGAGCCAGACTCCGGACAGTCCTTGGATCGACGAGACTGCAGACGACGCTGCGACACGACGCTCGCTTCAGGACATCTACTACGACCTGTCGCGGCACACGGATCACCTTGAGACTCCGCTCTCACTCAAGCCATCGAGCGGCAGCGCGACCCACGCGGATGCACTCACCCTGATCGCAGGCCGAGTGTGGCGACTGCTGGCAGGGGAGCCCGTGTTCCGCCCGCTTGCGACAGAGGCCGGCTCGCTGAAGATCGAGTCCGCCATGCCATCAGTGCAGCGCGGGGGATCGACGATCTTCTTCAGCCCGGAACATCTGCTGGCCTATCCACAAACGCTCGCTCGCCTCGGCGATCTGTACGTCCGTCGCTCGGACATGCTCACCGCCATGCTCAAGCGTGAACAGATGGGACTCAACATCGTGATGCACGCATCTGCCGGGGTGTGTCACGACCGCTCCTTCACCACGCCCAGCCGGCTGGACGATGCGACTCTTCTGGCGGACATTCTCGGATACGCGCTCTATCGGGCGACGAGCGATCTGATGCAGATCAGAACCGAGTCTCGCCGACGCGAGCCTCTGCTGGCGTGGTCATCTGAAGAGCTCAAGCGTGGTGCTCGTCTCGTTCGGAAGTACACGGAGGAGCGCCTCGCCGCGTTCACGCTCAGCGCATGGCGCGTGCTGGGCCTTGCTGACAGCATTCGCAGTCGAGCACGACGCCTGCTGGCCACCCGGTCTCCGTGGGCCAACGGCCCTGCACGCGATGCGCTCGGTCGAATCGCTGGCCAGATGGATCTGATCTGCAGCCTTTTCAAGCCCACCGCCGTGACCCAGTTCGCCGAGAAGGTGCGAAGAGCAGCCTCGGAGAGCAATGTTCGAGACGCATTCGCGTCGATGGACGGGCTAATCAGCGAGTACCGAGCGACGAGGCAGACACCATCTCCCGCAGATACGGTGCTTGCCGCTTCCCGCGAGCAACGGGCCAGGGCGTTGCTGAAAAGGGTGTATGGCACTCGGCATCTGCGTCTGCTTGGTGCTGGCGGAGAGGGGATCGTCTTCACCGACGAGCAGCGGGTGTTCAAGGTCTTCGATCTGCTCAAGCGGCGACCGAATCACGACACGCTCGCAACTCTGAAGGGCCTTGCTGCACGCATCGAGACTCCCACGCACCTGTACCCGCTCACCCGAGTCGAGGCACGAGACGAGACGCTGCTCGTGGTGTATCCCTTTGAGGCCTCAACGCCTTACTCGGGCGGCCACGGCGCGGAACTGCTGGCACTCCTCCGAGAGTGCAAGTCGTACGGGATCACGTTCAGGAACATGCATCCAAAGAACCTCCGCGTTACCCCAAGCGGGCTGAAGCTCATCGACTACGGGTCGGACATTCGCCCGTTCAGCGATGCGGACTATCGAGCGATGGCGGAGCGGGCGTGGCTGACTTGGCGTTGGCCGCACCGCGCTGATCTCGATGAACTCATGCGACGAGCTCTCGTGGACAAATCGATGCCGGAACTCGATGGATTTGAGCGGTTCTGGAAATCGCTAAATGATGAGCGGCCTTCCGCGACTCGCATCGTGTCGGCAATCGTTGACCCGATCATTCTGGAATCTGGGGCACAGAGCGTCTTGGACTACGGATGTGGGAAGAAGGCCCGGAGTGCTCGCCACCTCGCTGAAGCCGGGCTCCGGACAGTCGGCTTCGATCCCGGCGTTGACATGCCAGGCCGTTGGCAGTCCCTCGGAGCCACGCCGCCGTGTCTGACGCTGACCTCTGATCGACTCGCCGCGTTGAACGCGGCCCCGTATGACGCAGTCCTCTCGTCGCTTGTCCTCTGCGAACTCGGTGACGACGCGGCGTACGAGCAGGTTCTCGCCGACCTTCGCGCCGCAGTGAAGCCTGATGGCCTGGTCGTGATCACGCTCTGCAATCCGATTGCGACATTCGGGGGGCCCACCAATCTCCATCGCAGGCGAGACCTCCCGGCGGGCAAGTGCTACGACGACTCCTTCTGGTACGTCGAGAACGCCGAGACCGGGGCTGGACGCAGGGAGTTCCACCGTCCGCTGGCGAAGATCGAGCGAGATCTCTTGAGGCATGGACTGCGGGTGGAACGCCGCATCGCGAGTGAGACCGTCGATACGGAACGCTTCGAGCCCGCCTCCGACTTCCTGACGCTCGTGTGTCGACCTGTGCAGATTGAGCGATCCACTCCGCGGGTGTCCCTCGTGATCAAGACCTGCGCGATGGAGGCCGCCACGATCGAGCGGCAGGTGCCGCACCTCGTACGCCAGCTCGAAGGACCACGCGTCTTCTGCGAGCGCGTTCTCGTTGTCGACTCTCTCCGCGATGGCTTCGTTCGCCAGCACTCATCAGCCAACCTTGACGAACTCATGCAAGCGACGGAGAGACTGCGTTCCCGTGGTGTCGTCGACCGCGTCATCGTCAGTCCAGGCCCGGGAGCGTCTGCCGGTGTGGTGATGCGGGAGTGGTTCGATGTTGACTACCAAGGAACCCACAGCGTTCACGGAGCTCCGCTCGTCGCTCCACTGCTGGCCTTCGAGCAGTGCGTGGGCGAGTACATACTGCAGTTGGACTCAGACATTCTCGTTCAACGGACTTCCCACACCGACGACTACCTCTCCGAGATGATCCAGGCGATAGAAGGCGATCCGAAGGCTGTGACCGCATCGCTCAGCGTTCCTCAAGCAGCCGGCACCAGATTCACCGGTTGCAACGACGGAGCGCCTTGGCGTGTGGAGGTGCGCGCGTGCCTGCTTCACCGCGAGAGACTCCTGGCGGCGCGGCCCTTCCTGAACCCGTTGGCTGACGGGCAACCGTCGGCATCCTGGCACAGGGCGATGGATCAAGCCGCGATGACCGGTCGTATTGCCTCGCTCCGCGGAGGTTCGGCTCAGACCGCATTCGTGCATCCCCCAAACGAGCTCAAGCGGAGCCGTGAGGATTGGATGTTGCTGCTCGATCTCATGGAGAAGTTCCCGGTGCCCGCGGCTCAGGTCGGCAGAGTGGATCTCGCGGGCGGCCCCTTGGACTGGGTGCCTCGCAATCGCTCGGAGCCGTTCATCTTCGTGATCACCGGTCGCAATGTTCCGCCCGGGCGCATGGCGCGGTTTCTTGAGTCCATCGGAGCTCAGCAGAGCTCGCATTGGGGTGCCGTGGTCATTGACGACGGCTCCGATGGCCTGTCTCGCGAGGCACTGCAACTGGCGGTTGGGCGTTGGAGTGATCGGGTGACGCTGATCCAACCGAGAGAGCGCCGAGGGCAGCTCGCGAACATGACGCTCGCGATCCGGCATGTGTGCACCGATGCCAACAGCGTCATCGTCACTCTGGACATGGATGATGCGCTCATCGGTCCCAAGGTGCTCGATCGAGTCGCCGAGGCCTATGCCGATGGAGCACAGGTTACGGTCGGCTCGATGCTCCGCACCGACAAGCATGTGGAGTATCCGGTCACTTTTGACTCGCCACGCCAGGCTCGCGGTGGCAACGTGTGGCAGCACTTGCGCACCTTCCGCAAGTACCTGTTCGACGCGATCCCGGATCACGATCTGCGTGTCGGCAACCGCTACGCTGACATCGCGGTCGATTGGAGCTTCATGCTCCCGATCGTCGAGATGGCCGAGCGAAGGGTCTGGATCCGCGAGCCGCTGTACCTCTACGAACCGTCCGGAATGGGCAAGGGGGCCGATCGGCCAGAACGAGAGTCTCAGATCGCGGCGTTGGTCGCCAAGAGCCCCCGTCGCCCGCGTATCTCCAGCGATGTTCTTGTGGCTCTTCCACCGGAGCGGATCACGAGCGAGATCTGGGGGCACGGCGGCGGAATCCTGTTCCTGCGGCATGGTGAACGGCCGTCTTTCGCCGGATTGAGCGCCGAGCAGAAGGACGCGGTACACCTCACCGCGAACGGCCACAAAGAGGCCGAGTCACTCGGCTCCAGGCTGGGTCGTGGTGTCGCGTTCATGTCGAGTCCCGTGTTGCGGGCCGTGCAGACGGTCAAGGCGGTTGCCCGCGGAGCAGGCAGCGATGAGCAGTCGCTGGCAACCCTCGATTCGCTTGTCGACTTCCGCGTTGCCGATCGTGATCTCTATGAACTCGTCAAAGCCCGATTGGGGTGGGCGGGACTCATGGGGGCGTGGATGGACGGCTCGCTCATGCCTGGAGTCCTCGTCCCCTGCGACCAGTTGGTTCAGCGAGCCATCCGTGACGTGTCCTCCGCTGCTCGTCGGACGGGCGCTCATCGCGCTGTGGCCGTGACGCACGACTTCTTCATCATGGCAGCGCTGGCTTCCCTGAGAGGTGTCCGTGTCACTGCGGTGCCGTACCTTGGCGGCGTGTTTGTGCCGTGCGACGAGGTAGACCATTGGACGTGCGAGGAGGTGCGAGCGTGAAGCCTGCCACAAGCACGATCCCGACTCATCGATCGCCCCTTGATCGGTCACTCCGTGGACTCCTGCGCGAGGTCCGATACTCGGTTCGTCACTGCCTCGGTCGTTGGAGAGCGCGTCGCGTGGCCTTCCAAGGCAAGAGGCTGAATCTGGGGTGCGGCAAGTACCTCATTCCTGGATGGATCAACGCTGACCTGTATCGACAGGCCGACGTGATGTTCGACATCCGTGCCCGCTGGCCCATTTCCGACGGGCAGTTGGTCAGCGTCCGCCTTGAGCATGTCTTGGAGCACGTCGCCTATCCGGACGAGGCGCTACACGTCCTCGCAGAGTGCTACCGCGTGCTGACCCCGGGTGGCACTGTCCGAGTCGGGGTGCCGGATACGGAGAAGGCCATTCGGGCGTATGTCGAAGGCGAGCACGCGCACTACTTTCGCATGGCTCGGGAACGATGGCATCCACCGGAGGTCCAGTTGCCGATCGAGCACCTGAACTACCACTTCCGGGATCGTTTCGGCGAGCATCTGTTCGCGTATGACTGCCAGAGTCTGACACTCCTTCTCTCCCGTGCAGGATTCACTGGTATCGCGTCGGCACCAATTGATCAGACCATCGACCGAGCGGAACGTGAAGAGGGCACACTCCGACTCTCGGGCACCAAACCGTTGCAACAGGAGCCGCGTCAATGAGATCCCAATCCCGTCGAAAGGTGATCGCAGTGGTTGGCGACGCCGTGGTTTCTGCCGGTTCACCGAAGGATGTGCTCGCTGAAGAGATCGGGCGTGCACTCGTTGACGCGGGCTACCGCGTGATGACCGGTGGACTGGGCGGCGTCATGGAATCTGCGTGCCGTGGGGCGAAGTCGTCGAGCCGATACGCTCAAGGCGACACCATCGGGGTACTGCCAGGGCATGATCCCGCCGAGGCCAATGCGCATGTCGACATCGTCATCCCCTCCGGTCTCGATCACGTTCGCAACTCGGTGGTGGCCCACGCGGACGCCATGATCGCGATAGGCGGGGGAGCGGGCACGATGTCCGAGATCTGTCTCGCGTGGATCTACAAACGGCTCATCATCGCCATGAGGGTTGACGGGTGGAGTGGCCGTGTTGCCGGTCAACGGATCGACGACCGAATCCGGTATTCGGACGAGCCAGATGACCAGGTGTTCGGAGCGGACTCCGCCGAGCAAGCGATTGCTTTTCTGGCGTCGCGACTACCGCGATACGGTGCCCAGCACCACGGCGTACGACGTCGCGAGTGAGTGGGTCTTCGCCACTTGCCGACTACATCCGCCCCTGTTAACCCCTCCGCCCGTCAACCCGAGACTCCGAGAGTTCGAGAGGATTTCGACGCACCCATGACGAGACACCCGGTGTCCTGACCGGTTGGCTCTGAATCGGTCTCGAACCGAGAGCGCAGCGGGCCAAGCCCCGCAATCGCCGAACCGCCCGGATTCTGCGGGCTTTCTGGCCACCCCGCCGCGACGGGCAAAACGGGCCGCCTGTAAACCAAACGACCCCGCCGTGAGGCGGGGTCGGAAGGAAGCTCCCCGACTAGGACTCGAACCTAGAACCTAGCGGTTAACAGCCGCTCGCTCTACCATTGAGCTATCGGGGAAAATGGCGAGACGATTGGGAAACCAGCGAGACCTGCGGATCGTCGCTCCGGGGCCGTGGCGGGGGCCGGGCTTTGGATTGACGCACACCCATCGGCCGGATACGGCGTCGGGGGGAGGGGAAAGATAGCGACCTTTCGTGTCGGATCAAGCCCGTGCGGTGCCGGCGGCTTGGGTTGCCGTGTATCGGACTTTGTTCGGATTGTGGGTTTGGAGTGGGTGTGGGATCTGTGGGTTTGGGGCTCGAGATCGCGGCTTGGAGGGCCGGCGCGACCAGGGGCGGTCCTTGTTGGCGGGGGGCGTCGAGGGTGGATGGGTTGTGGGCTTTGGGGCCTGGGGGGCCGGGTTGGCTTCTGGGTCGGCCTCGCCTTTGGGGCGGCTTGGTTTTGGGGGGTGAACCGGGTAAACTCTCCCCCCCACCGCCTCGGGCAAGAGCGGGTGGGCATTCATCCGGGACTGACCCGGCCAGCATTTCTGGATTGACCCGGCCAGTAATCCGGGATTGACCCGGCCAGTAATCCGGGATTGACCCGGAGACAATCGACCGTCCGACGGCTTCGCCGTGGGCGTGAGCAGGTGACGCCATGAAAGAGAAGATCCACCCGAAGTTCTATCCCAACTGCAAGGTCTACTTCAACGGCGAGCTGGTGCTGACCACCGGCGCGACCGTGCCGGAGATGCACGTGGACGTGTGGTCGGGCTCGCACCCGTTCTTCACGGGCAAGAGCACGCTGGTCGACTCCGCGGGCCGCGTGGAGCGGTTCACGCGCAAGTTCGCCGGCGGGTACTTCAAGAAGTAGCCTTCTCTCTCGGAACACGAAGCCCAGTCGCGTGCGCGGTTGGGCTTTTTCATGCGCCCCCCGTGAACAGAGACACCGGCACGCGCGGCTCCTGGCTCACTCCACACGATGCTCTCGGACACACTGACCATCGCGGTGCTGAAGCGGCTGGAGTCCGCGGCGAAAGAGCGCGACGAGATCGCCCGCGCGCTCGAGGACCCGTCGGTGGCGTCGGACCACCGCAGGGTGCGGGACCTGTCGATCCGCAAGAGCGCGCTGGACCCGCTCGCGGAAGCGCTCGCGGGCGTGCGGGCCGCGGAACGGGATCGGGAGGAGTACGCGGCGGCGCTCGCGGGAAATGACGCCGACCTGGCGGCGCTGGCCCGGGAGGAGGTCCCGGCACTGGAGAAACGCCGCGCGGAACTCCTGGAGTCGGCGGCGTCGCGGCTGGTGACGGCGGAGGATCGTGCCGTCGCCTCGGTGCTGCTGGAGGTGCGGGCGGGCGTGGGCGGGGACGAGGCGGGGCTGTGGGCGGGCGACCTGCTCTCGATGTACCAGAAGTTCGCGGCGGCGCGGCGCTGGAAGTGGGAACCGGTGGAGGTGGACACCGACTCGGGGATGGGCGGCGTTCGTGCGGCGGTGGTCACGGTGGCGGGCGAGGGGGTGTTCAGCGTGCTGGCGCACGAGGCGGGGACGCACTGCGTGAAGCGCGTGCCGGCGACGGAGGCGGCGGGTCGTGTTCACACCAGCACGGCGACGGTGGCGGTGATGCCCGAGCCGCGGCCGGTGGAACTGGAACTCGACGAAGGCGACGTGGTGGAGCACGTCACGACGGCGCGGGGCCCCGGCGGTCAGAACGTGAACAAGGTGGCGACGGCGGTGCACCTGATCCATAAGCCCACCGGCATCGAGGTGCGGATGCAGGAGACCAAGAGCCAGTCGACCAACCGCGAGAAGGCGTGGCGGCTCCTGCGGGCGCGGCTGTTCGAGGTGCAGATGGCGCGGCGCCGGGCCGACGAGTCGGCGCAGCGGCTGGCCCAGATCGGAAGCGGCGACCGCTCCGAGCGCATCCGCACGTACCGCTACAAGGAGAACCAGGCCGTCGATCACCGACTCGAGCGTGCGTTCGACCTGCAGGGGGTCTTGGCGGGTGGTTCGGCGCTGGTGGAAATGACCGAGGCGCTGGCGGAGCGGGAGACGGCCCGGCGGTTGGCGGCGATGTGAGGGGGGAGGGGGTTACGTGTGTCGGAGGGCGATGGCAAGGCGGCGCACGCGGTCTTCAGGGCCCGCACTGCACCACGACTTCGCCTTCCCAGCAGACCGTTGCGCCGGGGAACCGCAGCGCCGTGGCCACGTCGCCCACGACGCGGATCTGGAACTGCCGTGGGTCGATGATCCTTGGCTTTGGCGTGAGTTTCGCCTGGAGGCCGTACAACCCGGAGAGGACGCCGGGTTGACCGGGCCATTGGCCCGTGTGCGCGACCGCGACGCCGCCGAACAACAGTTCGAATCGCACCGCCAGCGTATCGATGCCTTCCGCGGCGAAGATGGCTCGCAGATCAACCGGTTCGATTGAGAAGCACATGCGGGTGTCCTCGTCTGAGATGCCGGAAAGCCAATCGCCGCTGAGGGAGAACGATGCGGTTTGGATGGCGCGCTCGACGGCCTCGCTGCGACGGGGGGTGATCGGCACATCCTGGCGGCGCAGGATCGGACCGGGGACTTCGACCGCGTCCTCGAAGAAGGTCCGAGTGATGGTGGGCGAACCATTGGGAGTCTCGATGACCTCGCTGGCTCGGACGAGGATGCAGACCGGGCGCTGCGCGTCCTTCACGACCGCGATGGGCACGAGGATCGAACCGAGTCGGAAGGCCGCGTCCGTCCGGCATTCGACGGCGTTGGAGTACGGGCCGCTCGCCACGGGCATGCGGGTCTCCATATCGAGGCGCTCGGCAATGGTGTCGTTGAGCGGCCACCCGATACCATCTATCACGTCGGCGTACACCGGGTAGCCCTCGTACAGCGGCGTGGTCCAACCGATCTCGAAGCTGAACAGCGCGTTCAGCCGATCACGGATGTGCCGACTGAGTTTCCCGTGTCGATTGGCCGAAGAGAGGAAGCGGCCGTACCGGTGGATGTTGTTGCGTTCGCCCGCGGCGAAGCGTTGCTCAGCGCTGCGCGCCGCGTGTTCGCACACCTTGTTCCACTGAGCGTCGGAGAGTTCGCCGCGTTGGCGGCGACCCCTGAACTCCTCCGAGAGGGCGTTCATCGTGCTGGACTTGAACTGGGCGTTGTCCTCCCACCACGGCATCAGCGCGATGAGCGCTCCGGTCGGGACAAGGCTCGTCCAGCGACCGCTGCGATAGACGGGGACGAACCAGAGAACCGCCGCCGCGAGCAGTGCGAGAGCGCACAGGGTGAGCCAGCGTCGACCGGTGCGGCGTCGAAAGAGGGCGGACTCGCTCGGCGCTTGGTGCCCGCACTCGGGGCAAAAAAGCCCGGCTACGCCGCGCATGTCGTACCTGCATCGGGGGCAAGCCCGAGTCGGCGTGGACCGCGCGCGGCAGGACGGCGGATCAGTACGCGTTGAACCGGCGGACTCGCTGGAAGGCGGACGATCTTCCCCGCCAACCCCGCCCGGTGACCCCTGAAAGTCGGTCATGGCCCTGAGTATACGGGAGGGCCTCGACAAACCAGTCTCGAATCCGGGGCGTGGCGGTTGTCCCAACCTAAACTCCCCCCCATGCCCGAAGCCCCGAAAGACCCGCTGTCGATCCTTCACGACCGCTTCATGGACGCGATGCGTGCCGTGATGGGGGAGGCGTTGCCCGAGGGGGCCTCGCCGATGCTGGCGCCTTCGAAGGACCCGAAGCACGGGGACTTTCAGTCCAACGGGGCGATGCCGCTGGCGAAGAGGGCAGGGCAGAACCCGCGGGCGCTGGCCGAGAAGATCGTGGCGGCCTTGAACATCGGCGACATCGCGGAGACGCCGGAGGTCGCCGGGCCGGGGTTCATCAACATCCGGCTGAAGGCGGGGGCGTTGTCGGGGGCGCTGGCGGCGATGGACACGGCGGCGCTGGGGGTGGCGCCGGTTTCGGGCGGGGCGAAACCGCAGACGGTGGTAGTGGACCTGTGCGGCGTGAACCTGGCGAAGCAGATGCACGTGGGGCACATCCGGGCCACGGTGATCGGCGATGCGCTGGCGCGGCTGCACGAGCGGCTGGGCTGGAAGGTGGTGCGGCAGAACCACTTCGGCGACTGGGGGCTGCCGATCGCGATGGTGACGGACGCCGTCAAGCGCGCGGTCGAGGGCAGGCGGCTGTCGCTGGCGTCGCTGTCATTGGAGGAACTGGAGAAGATGTACCGCCGGGCGCAGCGTGACTGCGAGGCGGACGAGGGCGGGCTGGCGGCGGTCACGCGCTTCGGGCTGGGGCCGAAGGCGGAGGCGGAACTGGGGGCGCAGGTGGCGGGGGCGCGGGAGAACCTGGCGCGGGCGCAGGCGGCGCTGGTGGCGCTGCAGTCGCACGAGGCGTCGCACTACGCGGTGTGGAAGGAGATCAGCCGGGTGACCTTGGCGGCGTGCTTCGCCGCGGTGGGTCGGATGGGCGCGAACGTCACGGACGAGCACACCGCGGGGGAGAGTTCGTACGCGGAGGAGCTGGCGCCGTTGGTGAAGGACCTGGTGGACCGCGGCGTGGCCGAAGAGTCCGACGGGGCGCTGGTGGTGCGGCTGGAGGAGTTCGGCATCAAGGAGCCGTGCATCATCCGAAAGTCCGCGCCGAAGGGGGTTGCCGGCGGTGGCGCGGGCGGCGGCGGCGTAACCGGTGGAAGCGCGGGCGGCGGGTTCCTGTACGCGACCACGGACCTGGCGGCGATCCGGCGGCGGGTGCAGAAGTTCGGGGCGTCGAAGGTGGTGTACGCCGTGGACGGGCGCCAGGCGCTGCACTTCAAGCAGGTGTTCGCGGCGGCGAAGAAGGCGGGGTATGCGCGGCTGGCGGGCGGGGGCGACGCGGAGCTGCTGCACGCGTGGTTCGGGACGATCCTGGGAGAAGACGGTCGCCCGTTCAAGACGCGCTCGGGCGAGAACGTGAAACTGGCCGACCTGCTCGAGGAGGCGTCGCAGCGGGCCGAGGGGGCGGTGCGCGAGAAGAACCCGGGGCTGCCCGATGCGGAGCGGCGCGCGGTGGCGGAGGCGGTGGCGATGGGCGCGATCAAGTACGCGGACCTGTCGAGCGACCGGATCAAGGACTACGTGTTCTCGTTCGACCGGATGCTGGCGTTCGAGGGCAATACTGGGCCGTACCTGCAGTACGCGGTGGTGCGGATCCGGTCGATTTTCCGGAAGGCGGCGGAGCAGTTCGGTGCGGGCGAGGCGGGGGCGGCTTCGTCCGCCGCGTTGTCGCTGGAAGCGCCGGAAGAGAAGGCGATCGCGCTGGAACTCTTGAAGTACCCGGGCGTGCTGCGGTCCGCCGCGGACGCGTGCGAGCCGCACCGCCTGTGCGGGTACCTCTATGAACTGGCGCAGGCGTTCAGCACGTTCTTCGCGGCGTGCCCGGTGCTGCAGGCGACGACCGAGGCGCAGCGGCGTTCGCGGCTGCGGCTGTGCTCGCTGGCGGGGCGGGTGCTGGCGGACGGGCTTCACACCATCGGGATCAAGGTGCTGGACCGGATGTAACGGCTTGCTTCGGGCTGAGGCACCCGATCGTGCACTGAACGAGGGGGGTCGGAGCGCTGGCGTGGGCGTGTGAAGTTCGTGCTTCGCCCTTGAAGCGGCTGCCTGATTCCGGTACCTGTGGTGTTGGAGCCCGGCCTGTCGATCCCCGCCGGGAAGGAGAAAGCCCATGACCCGTTCGCGCCTCGCCGCCGTCGTCTGTCGTGTTGTGCTGTGCGCGCTCGGCGCGTTGTGGGCAGCGCCCACGGCGAGCGCCCAGGCAATGCTGGGCGTCCTGGTCACCGGGGCGTGCTGCCGCGACGACGGCGTGTGCGTGGACAATCAGACGTTCGCGCTGTGCTTCCAGGTGGGCGGCTACTACGCGGGCGACGGCACCACGTGCATCTCGAACGTGTGCGGCCCGATCGGCGCGTGCTGCGTGAACGGGGCGTGTGATCTCGGCGAGTCGCGGGCGCACTGCGTGAACGCGGACTTCGGTTCGTGGTTCCCAGCCTGCGGCGACCCGCAGTGCAACCCGGTTGGCGCGTGCTGCCTGCCCGGGAACCAGTGCGTGGAGCAGACTCAGGAACTGTGCTTCCTGAACGGGGGAACATTCCTCGGATCCGGCAGCACCTGCGCCGAGGGGGCCTGCAACGGGGCGTGCTGCCTGCCGAACTTCGGCGGCTGCGTCGAGCTCACAGAGTCGGAGTGCGCGATCGCGGAAGGCGAGTTCAACGGCATCAGCACGTTCTGCGGCGGCTTCTACTGCCCCGGGGCGTGCTGTCTCGACGGGTTCTGCCAGGAACTGGTGCCGTACGACTGCTTCGTCACCTTCGGTGAGTTTATTGGCGGGCCGTGCACGAAGGTGCAGTGTGTCGCGCCGACGGGTGCGTGCTGCCGCTTCGACGGGTCGTGCGACGACAACGTGGACTTCGGCCTGTGCGTCGAGTTCGGCGGCGCGTACGGCGGCGACGGGTCGACCTGCGCGAAGACGAACTGCGGCCTGACGGGCTCGTGCTGCTATGTCTTCGGTGGGGGTCAGTCGTTCTGCCAGTCCAACACGTTCGAGAATGACTGCGTGAACTTCGGCGGCACGTTCAACGGGCCGGGCAGCGCGTGCGACAAGGGCTCGTGCGTGTTCGGCGCTTGCTGCGTCGGGCTGGCGTGCTCCGACGGCGTGTCGTTCGAGGCGTGCGACACGCAGGGCGGAACCTTTTTCGCGAACACGGAGTGCTCCGAGGTTGTGTGCGAACCCACGGGCGCGTGCTGCTTCACGCAGTCGTGCCAGCAGTTGACGGGCGCCCAGTGCAACTCCGCCGAGGGCCTGTACAAGGGCGATGGAACCATGTGTTCGCCGGCGCTGTGCTGCCGCGGGGATTTCAACAACGACGGCGTGATCGGGACGCCGGACCTCGTCTACTTCCTCGGGCGTTTCGGCGGGACCTTCCCGCCGCCGGGCTCGGAACCCGCCGACCTCAACGCGGATGGGCTGGTGAGCACGCCCGACCTGACGATTTTCCTCGGGGCGTTCGGGCGGACGTGCCCGTACTGAGTTGTCGAGCGGGCCTGCTGGCGGAAAACAGCCTGTGCATTCCATGATGATGTTTGGGTTGTGTTTGCACCCTGTGGGGTTTTCACGTCCGAGATCGTGGCCGTCCGTTGGGTCTGGATGAACACTGAGGGATGGGTCCGGCCCGGCTGACCGCTCGGTCCGGGTTCCCACCCCACCCCCCCGCCGTGAGAGGCCCCGCGCGAGTGCATTACCGCTCCTTGATGTTGATCCGCCCCGCGGCGGGCACGCTGATGCTCGGCGCTGCGGCGTCGGCGGGGTTCGGGGCGTCCCCTGCCGCGCCCGCGTTGTCGTCTCTGGCCGCCGAGGTCGCGTGCTACCCGTCGAACCCGACAGAGGAGCAGGCCGCGTTCATCGCGCGGTGGCGGGCGGTCCCGCCGACGGCGGGCGCGAGCGCCGAGCGGTTCATCACGCAGCCGCGGGTGTGGACGGGCGACGGCGAGATCGGCGACGCGGGGCTGGCGCGGCGGGCATCCCTGACGTACTCGTTCGCCAAGGACAACACCACCTGGGGCATCGCGAGCATCAACACGCCCGGGCCGAGCGACCTCAGCGCCAAACTGATCGCGCTCTTCGGTTCGGGCAACCTCGACTTGGGGCGCGAGCACATCCGCCAGGCGATCGCGGGCTGGCGACGGGCGGCGGGGCTGACATACCTGGAGGTCTCGGACGATTCGTCGGCGATGGACCAATCGACGCTGCGTGTGCCCACGCGGGGCGACATCCGCATCGGCGGACGCGGGCTCGGCATCGCTGCGTTCCTCGCGTACAACGCATTCCCGGAAGCGGGGGCATCGGCGATCATCGGCGGGGGCGACATGTTCATCAACACGTCGTTCTTCCAGGCGTCTTGGTTCAACAACCCCGCGAACAACTTCCGGTACTTCCGCAACACGGTGGCGCACGAACACGGGCACGGGCTGGGCGCGCTGCACACCACGCCCTGCGACCAGACCAAACTGATGGAGCCGGCGGTCTCATTGCTGTTCGACTCGCTGCAGATCGACGAGATCCGCGCGGCGCAGCGGCACCACGGCGACCGGTTCAACGGCAACCAGTCCGCGACGACGGCGCACGACCTGGGTGAACTCGCTTCCCCCGGGGCGCGCTCGGTGCGCGAGGCGCTGCTCTCCACGAACGGCGCGGTCCCCGGCAGCCCCACGGGCGAGGACTGGTTCCGGTTCACGCTGTCGTCGCCGCAGCCGGTCACGATCACGGTCGAGCCGGTCGGGGGCGTTTCGAACCAGGGGTTCCAGGTGACCGACTGCGAGGGCGCCGGCTTCGCGCCCGTGAACGCCCAGATTGCCGGCAACCTGTCGCTGGAACTCCGAGACGGCTTCGGGATCAGCGTGCTGCAGAACTCCGGCGCCGCCCCCGCGGGGTTCAACGAGACGATCACGACGACGCTCGCCCCCGGCTCGTACACGCTGCGCGTGGTCGATATCGGCCCCAACGACCCAGCCAACCAGACCGTTCAGTTGTACAACCTGCTGGTGCGCGTTGCCGGGCAGCCGTATCCGCCGCGGGCGATCGCCGGGCTTCACAAGCGGATGTGGGCCAACGGGCGGTGTCACTTCATGGGCAATGTGTCGTCGTGGGTGAACGAGCCGGGCGCGTCGATGGTTTCGTACGACTGGGACCTCGACGCCAACGGGTCGTTCGAGACCAGCGGACCGCAGGTGTTCCGCACCTACGTCTCCAACGGAACCATCCCGGTGACGCTGCGGGTGACCGACAGCAACGGCCTGTCCGCGACCGATTCGATCAATGTGAGCGTGTACAACGCGACGACGGCGGTCTCGGGCGTGTCGCCGGGCGTGGTGGAGCAGGCGCGTTCGACGCCGATCGTGATCACGGGGACGAACTTCAAGGGCGTCGTGAGCGCCTCGCAGGTGACCGTCTCGGGCACGGGGGTGAGCGTGACGGGCACGCCCGTGGTCGATGCGCTGGGTACAACGATTTCGGGGCTGAGCCTGGTGGCCGCGCCGAACGCGGCCCCGGGGGCGCGGACCATCGGCGTGACGAACGCGGACGGGCTGGGCCTCCCGACGAGCAACGCGGTGAGCGCGGCGATTCTGAGCGTGGTCCCGCCCACATCGGCGCCGGGCGGTTTCACGCTGATCGGCCCGGCGGCGAGCGCGGTCACGAGCGGCACGGACGTGCTGTTCGAGTGGTCGCCGTCGAGCGGCGCGTTCTCGTACCGCATGACCCTGGCCCTCGACCCGGGACTTGAGCGCGTGGTCGCGCAGGTGGACACGGCGTCCACCGCCGCGCACGCGCCGGCCGGAGTGATCGAGCCAGCGCGCGTGTACTACTGGGGCGTGACGGCGAGCAACCCCGCGGGGGTGACCGCTTCGACGCCGGCCATCGCCACGTTCTCGACGCCTTCGCAAACGCCCGTCTGCCCCGGCGACTTCGACGCGGACCTCGACGTGGACTCCGCCGACCTCGTGGTGTTCCTCGGCGTGTTCGGGCGCTTCGTCGAGCAGGGCGAACCAGCGGACCTGAACACCGACGGCGTGGTGGGGACCGCGGACCTGGTGATCTTCCTGGCCGACTTCGGTCTCACCTGCCCCTGACGACCGAGAATCCCGTGGCGGTGCGCGTGCGAACCGGATGGAGGGGCGGTGCCGCAGGAACCCGGACGCAAACCGCCCGAGCGGCTTGGACACGCCCCCGGGCGGTGTATCCTGCAATGGTCGCGCCACGGGGAGTTTCCGCGTGCAATCCAGAGATCGGATCATCACGGTCATCGGCGGGGCAGGGGTCATCGTCGCGCTCACGCTGATCTCGCGCTGCGGGTCCGAGAACGGGCTGGGTGAAGATGTTTCGATTGTCGCCGGGGACGCGACCCGCACGCGGGGACCGCTGCCCTTCGCGGCCCCCACCGCCGAACGCCGCCCGCGCTCGTACACAGGCCCGTCGCTGGATCAACTCATCGCCGACGGGCGTCGCCGGACCGTGCAGACACCGTTCGTCGAGGAGCGTCAGCCGCCGAGCGGGGTGGAGGACGCCCGCGCGATGTTCGGAGGCGACCGCGTCGAGAGCACGGAGGGGAAGTTCGGCGCGCCGCGCCAGCCTGGGCGCCGGATCGACAACGCGAACCTGAACAACGGGGCTTCCGCGTTCACGAACGCGCCGCGGCAGGTGGGCGGCGGCACGAACACCGGCTTCGTCAGCCCGCCGTTCATCCCGCAACCGGTCATCCCCGCGCCGGACCCCGGCCTGAACGCGCGGCCTCAGGCGGCGAGCGTGGACGTGGGAACCGCGGCGTCCGTCGACGGCACGCCCTCGCGCGGCGAGGCGGGC
>JAFLCM010000399.1 GCA_017303565.1 Planctomycetota bacterium | reverse complement strand
ATCCTTGACATGGATGAGGTCACTGGTTCGAGTCCAGTATCGCCCACTTTTTCCGGCGTCTTCGACGCATACGAGGTTCGGCGGGTTGGGCAAGGCCTTCGGGTGTTTGTCGTGGGTTTCTTGCTCGTGCCCAATGGTGCGGGCGAGACTCATGGTCAAACGCCCGTGGTGTAGATAGGCTGTTGGTGTGAGGCAAGCCCAACTTCAAATCGCATGGAGGCGAGGCGAAAGGCCGCCGGGTCCTCGGTTCGCCGAGTTTTTCGCCGGGATCGGGCTGGTTCGGATGGGACTGGAAGCACGGGGCTGGATCCTGGCGTACGCCAACGATCTCGACCGCGAAAAGCGAGCGATGTACGACGCTCACTTCGGAGACGCGGACGAGCACTTTGATTTGTCAGACGTGCATCGGGTTGACGGCGCCACGGTCCCGGACGTGGAACTGGCGACGGCGTCATTCCCCTGCACCGACCTGTCGCTCGCCGGAGCCCGTCTGGGGTTCAAGGGGCAGCATTCTTCGGCGTTCTGGGGATTCGCGTCCGTCCTGCGCGGGATGGGTGCGCGGCGGCCTCCGCTTGTGATGCTGGAGAATGTCGTCGGGTTCTTGACCTCGCATGGCGGTGCTGACTTCCAAGCGGCGCTCGAGGCATTGAACGATCTGGGCTACTCAGTGGATGCGTTCGTGCTGGACGCACGCTGGTTCGTGCCCCAGAGCCGTGCGCGTCTGTTCGTCGTGGGGTCGATGGTTCCAGCGGCGCCAACTCGGTTGGTTCCCACAAGGACGCGGCTCCGCCCCCCGCTGCTCTGCCGGTTCATCGAAACCCATCCTTCCATCGGCTGGAACCTTCGTAGCCTGCCCGACCCCCCGGAGCGATCCGACCGCCTCCTCGACGACATTTTGGACGACCTCCCCGAGACAGCGCCGGAATGGTGGACCGTCGAGCGGGCGCGGTATCTGTACGACCAGTTCTCGGAGAAGCACCGCGGCATGGCCGACGAGATGATCCGGAAACGCAAGTGGTCGTACGCAACGGTGTTCCGGCGCGTGCGAGTCCAGCCGAACGGAAAGAAGCGTTCAATGGGCGAGCTTCGAACGGACGGGATCGCGGGGTGCCTCCGCACGCCAAAGGGCGGGAGTGGTCGGCAGATCCTGTTCAAGGCCGGGTACGGGCGGTACGCGGCACGACTGCTCACTCCTCGCGAGTGCGCTCGCTTGATGGGCGCCGACACCTATTTGATCGACGCTCCCGACAATCGGGCGTATTTCGGATTTGGCGATGCGGTGTGCGTGCCCGCGATCTCCTGGATCGCGGAGAACTACCTGAATCCGGCACTCGCGGGGGTGCGTACCCACTCGATTCGTCCGCCGGCCGGAGCCGCTCGATGAGTGATTCGTCCTCCCGTGAGCTCATCCGTCGCTGGTTCGAGAGTCTCGAACCGGACCAGCGATTCAAGCCGCTGCCGCCCCGCGGATCGGTTGCCGCCGCCCTTATTGTTCTTGAGTCCTTGAAGCGGGAGTTTGATTTGGACCCGGGCGCCCACCTCACTGCCAAGGGTGGCCAGATTAAGGGCATGGGACCGGGCCCGTTGCGGAGCGTGCTGGCTCTTCATGGCGAACATCGGGTGTTCTTGAAAGAAGCTGGCCGTACGAACCGGGGCAATCACTCCTTGGTGGCGTCCCTCTTGGGGGCCATCCGCGGGGCCGACCTTGGCGGTTTGGTGCAGGAGTCCCGGGAGCGTCAACTGGACGAAATGCAGAAATACCTCGTCGAAAGGATTGCGGACTATTTCAATCAGGAGCGGATCAAAGTCGATTTCGACCCGGTGTCGCCTCCCCGAGTCTTTGTCGCCGCGATTCTGGCCGCCGCCGAGAACAAGGGACGTGCGGACTATGTGTCGCAACACTTGGTCGGCGCAAAGTTGGCGCTCAGATTCCCGAAGGTTGAGGTCTCAAACTTCGCGGGCTCCGCTGGCGACGTGCAATCGGGGCGCCTCGGCGATTTTCAAGTTGGCGACGCGGCGTTTCACGTCACGATCAGCCCGACGCCGGCGATCTGCGCCAAATGTGCCGACAACCTGAGGGCTGGAGCATCGGCGGTTCTGCTGGTGCCCGAGGCCCGGCTAGCCGCGGCTCGGGAACTCGCGCGACAGCAGGGCATTCTCGACCGGATCATGGTGGAGCCGATTGAGTCCTTTGTTGGTCAGAACATGGCCGAGCTGTCCGAGTTTCGGCGAGATCGCGTGCGCACGGAACTCGCTCTTTTGGTGCGTGAGTACAACCGGCGCGTGGCGGCCGTTGAGTCCGACAAGTCACTGCTCATCGAGGCCCCTGCCGCCCTTGGTCTGCCGGGAGACGACGCGGAGCGGAGCTAGCCATGGACAACCTCTCGCCGGCGGCCAGGCAGCGGACGATGCGCAGCGTTCGCTCGCGGAACACGGCTCCGGAGGTTGCTGTTCGCTCGATGGTTCATTTTCTGGGGTATCGGTTCCGGCTTCATCGAGCGGATCTCCCTGGCACGCCCGACCTCGTGATCGCCCGTCGTCGGGCGGTGATCTTCGTCCACGGTTGCTTCTGGCATCAGCACCGGTGTAAGCGCGGGGCCCGGTTGCCCAGCACTCGGAAATCGTATTGGCTGCCGAAGCTGCGGCGGAACAAGGAACGCGATCAACAGCAAGTACGCGAACTTCGCAAACGAGGATGGCGCGTGCTGGTCTTGTGGGAGTGCCAAGTGGGTCGGATGGGCTGGCTTCGCGAACGGTTGACCCGATTCCTTGCGCCAACCGGCACGTTGCCCGCGTCGCCGGGAGTGATCAGGCGTGGAGCCCGTCCATGACCGACCGCCTCCCCTTTGACCCGTCGAAGATGGCCGCGAAGGCGAGCGTGCCGGCACCGGGGAAACTGCCTGAGGGGGTCCTGAGCGTTTCGGGGCTGGCGGGGCTGGTCGACACGGCGCTGAAGCAGGGCGTGCCGACGGGCGTCCGGGTCATCGGCGAGGTCAGCGGGTTTTCCGATCGCACGCACTGGTACTTCACGCTGAAGGACGATGAGGCGGTGGTGAGCGCCGTGATGTTCGCTTCGGCGGCGGCGCGGTGCGGGTTCAGGCCGCGCGGCGGGGAGCGGGTGATCGCCACCGGGCGGGTCGAGTTCTTCGCCAAGCAGGGGCGGACGCAGTTCTATGTGACGAGGATGGAGCCGGTGGGGC
>JAFLCM010000398.1:710-3208 GCA_017303565.1 Planctomycetota bacterium | reverse complement strand
GAAACGAGTAACCGCGCGGTCCCAGGTCAGTTTCACCGTATCGGTCGGCCCGTTGCGCTGCTTGGCGATGATCAGCTCCGCCACGCCCACCTTGTCCTGGTTCTCGTTCAGCCACGCCTCATCGCCCACGTGGTAGTAGTCCTCGCGGTGCAGGAGCATGATCATGTCGGCGTCCTGCTCGATTGAGCCCGATTCTCGCAGGTCTCCCATCCGCGGACGATTGCCCTCACGAGTTTCAGCCGCACGATTCAGCTGGGCCAAACAAATAATCGGCACTTCCAGTTCACGAGCGAGGGCCTTGAGCCCTCGCGAGATCGCGCTGACCTCCTGCTGCCGATTCTCCTTCGCTGCATGAGGCGCGCACATGAGCTGAAGATAGTCAACGATGACGCATTTAACTCCGTACTGCGAAACCATGCGCCGACACTTGGCCCGCAGGGAAGTGATGCTAAGGCCCGGCGTGTCATCGATGTAAATGGGCGCTTTGGAAAGCTGCTCACACGCTGCAAGGATCTTCTGGAAATCGTCCTTGCCGACCATGTTTCGGCGCACCCGATGCCCATCGACTCCGCTCCGAGAGCAAACCAGTCGCTGAACGAGCTGCTGTTTGCTCATTTCGAGAGAGAACATGGCGACCGGCAGCGGCTCCCTACTACGGCCACCAACAAGCGCAACGTCCTCGAGGATGTTGAGCGCCAGGGCTGTCTTCCCCATGCTCGGCCGGGCCGCGATGATGATCATCTCGCCCTTTTGAAAGCCGCTTGTCAACTCGTTCAAATCATTGAAGCCTGTCGCAACCCCGGTGACAGACCGCCCTTCCTCCGCGATGATTCGATCGATTTCTGCCTGCAAAAGCACCGCAAGCGGAGTGATCTCCATTTTCGTGGAGCTCTCAGCGACTCTAAAGATCTCCTCTTCCGCGTAGTCGAGAACCTCCGCAGCTTGTTCGAGAGTCCCGCCCTCGTGAAACGATTTCCAGGCGATGTTCCCGGCGACTTCGATCAGCTTGCGCAGCTGATACTTCGCCCGCACGACCTCAGCGTAGTACTTTGCATGGGCGGTCACCAAAACACTGGAGGCGAGCGCAAGCAGACGATCAATACCCCCAACTTCAACCAGCACGCCCTTGCTCTGCAGACGGTCAGAGAGGACCACTACATCGCTAGCACGCCCCTCGCCGTAAAGCACTAGCAGTTCGCCGTAGATGGCCGCGTTAACCGGGTCGTGGAAGTACTCCGGCGATGGGAGCAGGAGAACCACATCATTGAGGGCGCGGGGATCGATGAGTACCGAACCGAGTACGGCATTCTCGGCTTCCGCGGAGCTGGGGAAGGGTCGCTCAAAGAGCCCTTTCAGGTCCAGCGGTCTTGTGATGCTAAAACGCCGCTTGCGCTTGTCATCCCCGCTCGAAAGCGGTCCGCCGTCCGCCGAGCTTTCGTGTGCAAATGCGGTCACAGCAGACGTATCCCATCACCGTTCGATGGAGTGTGGCGAACGACAAGCAACACACTCCAAGCCCATAGGCTTTCCACACCACAAAAGCCGTCCAAAGGCCTTCCCCACCGCAGTCGTTTGGGGATTGATAGTGCCGCTTGGTCCGGTCGCGTCCATCCTACCGAGACAATGCCGAATCCGCCCCTACGTCCTCATCCCCGTGAACAGCGCGATCGCCACCGGCACCAGCAGCAGGCACGGCACGAACGCCCCCAGCCACACCGGCAGCCCCGGGAGCGCCAGCCCCGCACCCGCCGCGCTCGCCACCAGGCCCCCAGCCATCAGCGGCGCCGCCTTCAAAGACGCCGCCACCATCGACCCCGGCGTCCTCAGCAGGAACAGCGGAAGCACCGCCAGCAGCGTCACCACGTTCCCCAGCCAACCCGCCGCCCGACCCCAGCGCAGCCGGTCCAGCCGCTCCCGCGCCGGCTGCGGCAGCGCCCCGCTCTGGGCCACCTGCGTCAGTTGCCGGATCGACAGCGCCTCCCCGAACGAACTCAGCGTCCGCACCTTGATCGTCGTCGGGTCCAGCGACGAATCCAGCCGCTCGATCGTCTCCCGCTGCGCCCCCAGGTTCCACGCCTGCCCCTTCGCCAGCACCCACCCCCTGCCGTCCCACGACGCCGACTCCGCCGCGATCAGCCGCCGTACCTTGCCGCTGTCATCCCGCTCCCAGATGGTGGGCGCCACCAGCCGCCCCTCGTCGGTGTCGAACCGCTCGGCGTGAAAGAGCCGCCCCTCCGCGTCCGGCGTCATCCGCACCCGGAACGGGTCCACATCGTCCTTGAACGCATCCCCCGCGTCGCGTGCGAGCAATGGCGCCACCGCGGGCACCAGCAGTTCCTGATCGAGCGCCTGCAGCCCACCGACATCCCGGCCGTGCGCCGCAACCAGCGCCTCGTTGAGCGTCGCGTAGGCCTGGCCCTGCCCGACGGTCAGCGTCTGCGCCGTCTGCGCATGGGCCGTGAGCGTGGAGCCGAGGAGTGCGGCAAGCGCGACGACGA
>JAFLCM010000398.1:0-700 GCA_017303565.1 Planctomycetota bacterium | reverse complement strand
GACGAACGGGCGGGCCACCCGGTGCAGGCTCACGCCGCCGGCCAACACCGCCACCAGCTCGCGGTGCCGCACCAGCTGCGCGCACGTGAAGCCCGCCGCCGCCACCAGGATCGCGCCGTTGAGGTACGCGAACAGTTGCAACAACCGCGGCGCCCACAGCCTCAGCACCCCCACCAGCGTCAAGAGGACGTTGTGCAGAGTTCCGGGGTCGCTCCGAGCCGCGTCCGCCGTCGACGCCGCCGCCCGGTAGAACCGCCCGAGGTTCACGAACACATCCACCGTGACGATGAACCCGAACAAGACCAGCGACAGCACGAGGATGTTCGTCAGGTACATCCGGGCGATGTAGCGGTTCAGCGTCGGCACCGATGAATCCTAGGGTCTGATTGACGGATGCCATCGGGTACCCCGCCGGTCCCCGGCGGGTCAGCAGACGCCGGATCGTCCGCCCGCCGGGGCCGGCGAAGCACGCCGACGCCAACTTTCCAACAGGCGCTACGCCCGCCGCGACACCGCGCGAAAGACCGCCATCAGCCCCGCGCACACGATCACCGCCCCAAGCCCCGCCCCCACGCAGTCGCTCAGAAAGTGCGCCCGGTCCATCAGCCGCGTGACCGCGCAGCCGACCGGCAGCAGCACCCACACCGCCCACGCCCGCGGGAACAGGCAGATCAGCGCGCACGCCGCCCCCGCCGACACC
>JAFLCM010000397.1 GCA_017303565.1 Planctomycetota bacterium | reverse complement strand
TTTGTCGACGATGAAACCGTGCGTGAGCAGGCGCTTGAAGGGCGGGCGCCCGGTCACGCCCAGCGCCGGCAGCAGCGACAACTGGAACCAGCCGCGGTGCTGGTCGGAGCCCTCCAGGTAGAGTTCGACGGGGTAGTCGGCGCCCTTGGAGCCGCCGCCCGAGCGCTCGCGCATCACGGCGTTCCACGACGATCCGCTCTCGAACCACACGTCGAAGATGTCGGTGGACTTTTTCAGCCCGGCGAGGTCGAGGCCCTTGGGCGCGTCCTTGTCCGCGGCGGAGTCGTAGTGGCGCAGGATGTCCTTGGGCGCTTCGAGGAACCACGCGTCGGAGCCGGCCTCGCGGAAGCGCTTGGCGACCGCACGCACGCTCGCGGGCGTCAGCAGCGTGGTGGTGTTGCCGCCGGCGTCCACGCTGTAGAACGCGGGGATGGGCAGGCCCCACGAGCGCTGGCGGCTGATGCACCAGTCGGGGCGGGCCTCGAGCATGCCGCGGAGGCGGTTGCGGCCCCACTCGGGGGTGAACTTCACGGCGCTGTCGTGGTCGGTGGCGGCGTGCAGGGCCAGATCGCGAAGCGTGCCGCCGTCCTTCCGCGCGCGATCGACGCCGACGAACCACTGCTCGGTGGCGCGGAAGATCACCGGCGACTTGCCGCGCCAGTCGTGCGGGTAGGAGTGGGTGAACCTGTGGTCGTAGAAGAGGTGCCCGGAGTTGCGGAGCGTCTCGACGATCTCCGGGTTGGCCTTCCAGATGTTCTTGCCGCGGATGGCCTCGGGGGCGGTGTCGTCGTACGCGCCGTTGCCGAGCACTGGGCAGTAGATCGGGAGTTTCTCGCGGAGGCCCGTGGCGTAGTCCTCGGCGCCGTGGCCGGGCGCGGTGTGAACCAGGCCGGTGCCGTCCTCGAGCGTGACGTAATCGGCGGCGACGACGCGGTAGACGCTCAGGTCCTTCGGCTCAACCCCGACCGGCAGCGCCGCCGGGTTGATCTTCGAGAAGTCCGGGGAGGGGCTGATGAACGGGTGCCGGTACTTGAGGCCCAGCAGTTTCTCGCCCTTGCAGGTGGCGAGCACGTGGACGCCCTCGGCTTTGGCGGCCTTGGTGACCTTGTTCACCAGTTCGCTGGCGATGACGGTGATGTTGCCGTCGACGCGCACGAGCGCGTACTCAAAGCCCGGATTCACCGCGATGGCGACGTTGGCCGGCAGGGTCCACGGCGTGGTGGTCCAGATCATGAAGCACGGGCGCTGACCGGGACGACCCTGCGTCGGCGTCGGCACGTCGTGGGTCGGGCCGCCCTCGTTGTCCTCGGCGTCCATCTCCTGCTCGGAGAACTCGTCGACCTTCGGCAGCCCGAAGGCGTCGTACACCGCGTCGGGGTCGGCGGCCTCGAAGTCGACGTAAACCGAGATGTCCTCGCGGTCCTCGTACTCCAGTTCCGCGTCGGCGAGCGCCGTCTCGTTGGCGATCGACCAGTGCACCGCCTTCAACTGGCGATACACCAGCCCCTGCTCTACCAGGTCGGCGAAGACCTCGAGGGTCGCCCCCTCGTAGTCCTTGCTCATCGTCATGTAGGGGTTGGCAAAGTCGCACAGCACCAGGAACCGTTTCAACTGCTCGGACTGGAGTTTCTGGTACTTCTCGGCGTGCTTCTGGCACTCGCGCCGGATGGCCATGCGGCGCTGGTCGTCGGGTAGCCCGGCGATCTTGTCGAGTTTGCCTGCCGCCGAGAGCTCGGTCATCACCTTGTGCTCGATGGGCAGCCCGTGGCAGTCCCAGCCCGGGACGTACCGGCACACGCGGCCGCTCATCACCTTCGAGCGCACCACGAAGTCCTTCAGGCACTTGTTGAGGAAGTGACCCAGGTGGAGGCTGCCGTTGGCGTACGGGGGGCCGTCGTGGAACACGAACCGCGGCGCCCCTGCCTTTTCACGGGCCTGTTGGGCGGCCTCGTACGTGCCCGACGCCTCCCAGCCCTTCACCGTCGCCGGCTCGTTCTGCACCAGGTTCGCCTTCATCGGGAAGGGCGTCTTGGGCAGGTTCAGGCTGTCCTTATAGCGGTTGCCCTGGGGCTTGGCGGGTTCGGTGGCGGGGGTGGACATGGGGCGGATGGTAGGGAAACGGGGATTCAGGCGGAAAGTTCAAAAACGAAGCGGCCCGGGTTCCCGCCCGGGCCGTGAGGGATCGTCAGGCTGGCACGGGCGTCAGGCCTTGGCCTCGAAAATGGTCTGGGAGCGGAGGACCACCCCGCCGGCGGCGATGAGGTGGTAGGCCTGGGCGTGCACCTCGTTGCGGAAGCGCTGGACGTCGAGGATGGAGGCGCAGCGCCCGCCGTCGTCGTCGTTCCATGTGTGCATCAGGGCCTTGGATTCGACGCCGAAAGCCGTGAGTTCCTGATAGGTGGCCCGGTACAGGCTCTCGGGCAGTTGCTCGGTTTGGATGGTGACGCAGTACTTCAGGCGGTCGCCGAAGGTGTGGTCGTGGTCGCGCTCGCCCGCGCAGGGGAGGGCGGCGAGGACCCCACGGTCGGGGATGCCCTCTTCCAGGTCGGTGATCAGTTCGGTGCCGCAGTGGTCGGCGAACTGGAACCGCATGAGGTGCGAGCCGGGCATGATCCAGCCCTCGAACTCGTACCCCTCGTGACGGATGACCCGGCGCCCCTTGACCCGGAAGAGTTCAGGGTGGAGGGCGCGCTTGTAGAGGATGAGCCGGTACGCCTGAAGGTTGACTGGGGACTTCATGTGTGTCTCTTCGTATCCTGACAGAATCCGGACATCATCCGGGTTCTCTCTCCCAACCAACCGAGGGGCACCTCGGGAAACGCGGAGTCTAGCCATGCGTTCTCGGGGAGCAAGATTTTTGTTGTGTTTTTGACGGTCGGTCCCCTGCGTTTTGGCACGGTGGGGGATTTTCCCGGGCTTTGCCCGGAGATGCACGGCGCGGCCGGAGTTCAGCGGGGCGGCGGTGCTTGGTTGCGGGACGCGTCGTTATCGGGCCGATCAGAAGTACCGCCATGCCCCGCTTGTCCCACAGATTGGCCCTCTTGCGGCGCTTCGGGCGCTCGGCCCGGGAGGCGGCTCTTCTGGCTGCCGTGCCTTGGGCTCGACCAGAAGAAGAGGCGGACGAGATCGCGCTGGAACTGGCGGACGCGGCGGGGATGTCGGCGCGCCCGCTTGGGGTATTCCGCGGGGCGCTGTCGATGTGGACGCG
>JAFLCM010000396.1 GCA_017303565.1 Planctomycetota bacterium | reverse complement strand
GGTGTGGCGGTAGCCGTCGCCGAGGGCGAGGGACTTGGCGGTGACGAGGTAGACGCCGTCGTCAACCCAGTAGGAGGGATCGGGCGCACGGCCGAGCAGCGCGGCGAGCATGGCGGCGAGGGTGAGGACGAGGGCGCCGAGCGCGGCCGCGTCGTAGCGGTCGAGGCGCGGGGCGTTGGGGGTCGCGGTGGTCATGCGGGGTTTCGTCGGGCACGCGAAGGTGACGGAAGCGGGCATCGTAGAATCGGGCGTCCGCGAGCGAAAGACTGAGCGGGATCGGACAAAGCCGCTGCGGGCGGGAGTCCGGAACGCGAGAACGAGGATGTCCATGAGGCTGAACGACTATCTGACGCTGGGACGGTCCGGGCTGCGGGTTTCGCCTTTGTGCCTCGGGACGATGACCTTCGGGCACGAGTGGGGCTGGGGGTCGAGCCCGGAGGACTCGTGCCGGATCATGGACGCGTACATCGAGCGGGGCGGGAACTTCCTGGACACCGCGAACATCTACACCAAGGGGCACTCGGAGAAGATCATCGGGGACCACCTCGGGCGGCACCCTTCCAAGCGCGACCGGCTGGTGATCGCGACGAAGTTCTGCGGCGGGATGTACCCGGGCGACCCGCACGGGGGCGGGGCGTCGCGGAAAACGATCCACGCGTCCTTGGAGCAGTCGCTGCGGCGGATGCAGACGGACTACGTTGACTTGTACCTGATGCACTTCTCCGATCCGTTCACGCCGATCGAGGAGACGATGGGCACGCTGGACGCGCTGGTGCGGGCGGGGAAGGTGCGGTACATCGGTTTCAGCGACACGCCGGCGTGGCGGTGCGCGCAGGCGCAGACGCTGGCGGCGTTCCGGGGTTGGGCGCCGCTGTGCGCCCTGCAGATCGAGTACTCGCTGGTGCAGCGGACGGTGGAGGGTGAACTGGTGCCGATGGCGCTGGATCAGGGGCTGGGCGTGACGCCGTGGAGCCCCCTGGCGGGTGGGCTGTTGAGCGGGAAGTACCGGCGCGAGGACGCGGAGAGGGCGCGGGCGGAACAGGCGAGCAAGGGCGCGATCGAGGGGCGGCGCGGGGCGTGGGTGTACGACAAGCTGTCGGACCGCAACGTGGCGATCATTGAGGCGTGCGCGGCGGTCGGGCGCGAGCACGGGGCCACAATCGCGGAGGTGGCGCTGGCGTGGCTGCAGCGCAAGCCGGGCGTGGTGAGCACGATCATCGGGGCGCGGACAATGGAGCAGTTGGACGCGAACCTGCGGTCGCTGGAGGTGTCGCTGTCCCCGGAGCAGGCGGCGCGGCTGGACGAGGTGTCGAAGCCGGCGCTGAACTTCCCGCACGATTTCCTGAACTTCGTGATCAACACGATGCAGAACGGCTCGACGATCAACGGGCGCGGGAGTGAGGTGTGGAACCTGTCGCCCACGGGGGATTCGGAGCGGTTCTGAGGCGGAAGAGAGTCAACCACAGAGAGCACGAAGGGCACAGAGGAGGGATTGTTGAGAGGGAAGAGACCGCGGCTGCTTTCCCTCTTCCAATCAAGAGCCACTCTCCGTGGTCTCCGTGTTCTCTGTGGTTCAACAACGAAATCCGATCGATCCAGGAGTCAGCATGCTTTCAGCCGAAATTCTCCGGGAGCTCTTCGAGGCGGGGCGTCCGTACGCGGTGTACTTGGAGACCGGTTCGCCCGATCAGCGGGCGAACTTCAAGCGGGTGTACGACGGCGCTTCGCTCACTGCGGCGCAGGCGGCGCTGGTGGGCGGCTTCGTGCGGCGGATGCCGGTCCTGGTGATCAGCGGGATGTGGTGCGGCGACTGCGTGAACCAGTGCCCCCTCATCGCGCGGATCGCCGAGGCGAACCCGAAGGCCATCGACCTGCGGTTCGTGGATCGGGACGAGCACAGGGCGCTGTCGGACGCGGTGAAGATCTGCGGCGGCAACCGGGTGCCGACGGTGATCTGGATGGCCGAGGACTTCGAGTTCGTGCACCTTCTGGGCGACCGGACGCTCAGCCGGTACCGGGCGATCGCGGCGACGCAGTTGGGACCGGCGTGCCCCGTGCCGGGGGCGGGGGTGGACGCGGACGAGCGGCAGGCCGTGATCCAGGACTGGATCAACGAGTTCGAGCGGGTGCACCTGATCCTGCGGACGAGCGGGCGGCTTCGCCAGAAGCACGAGGATTGAGGCCGGGCGGGCCGGGAAAACCCCGGCGCGGGCCGCGCTGTTCGGGCGGACGGGCCCGCGGGGAAGCCCTACAGTTGTGCCTATGGACCTCGCAGCCCGCATCGCGCAGTTTGAGAACATGGCCAAGGCCGATCCGTCGAACGAGATGGCTCACTTCTCACTCGGCGGCGCGTATGTGCAGGCCGGGCGCCACGCGGACGCCGCGAAAGCGTACATGGACTGCTTCGGCGCCGCGCCGGAGATGAGCAAGGCGCTGCAACTGGCGGCGGAGTGCCTCTCGAAGGCCGGCGACCCGACGCGGGCGATCGAGGTGGCGCGCCAGGGTTACGAGGTGGCGGCGACGCGCGGGGACCTGATGCCCAAGCAGGCGATCGCGCGGCTGCTCCAGTCGCTGGGCCAGCCGGTGCCGGAGGTGGCGAACGAGGACAAGACCGCCGAGGCGCTGGCGGCGTCGGGGGCGTTCATGTGCGCCAAGACGGGGCGTCCGGGGCGGCAGATGGACCGCCCGCCGTTCAAGGGCGCGGTGGGCGAGTGGATCCGGGCCAACATCTCCGAGCAGACGTGGCAGGAGTGGATCCGCCAGGGGACGAAGGTGATCAACGAACTGCGGCTCGACCTGTCGCGTGACCAGGACGCCGAGACGTACGACCGCTACATGCGGGAGTACCTGGGGATCGACGACGCGCTGCTGGCGGAGTTGACGGGCTCCGCGGCGCGTGGCTGAGCGGGCGGTCAAGCCCTGCGTGGTCTGCGGGCGTGACATCCAGTGGCGCAAGAAGTGGGAGCGCGACTGGGAGGGCGTGAAGTACTGCTCCGAGGCTTGCCGGAAGCGGAAGGACGCGCCGGCGGACGCGCTGTTGGAACGGGCGATTCTCGAGCTGCTTCGGCGACGGGCCGGCGGGGCGAGCATCTGCCCGAGCGAGGCGGCGCGCACGGTGGGCGGGCCGGCGTGGCGGGACCTGAT
>JAFLCM010000395.1 GCA_017303565.1 Planctomycetota bacterium | reverse complement strand
CCCTCCGCCGGATTCGGGCTGCGACGGGCGATAAACTCCGGCGCGCCCAAAGCGACGCAACGTCCGGGAAACGCGCACGCCGCGCCCGCGAGAGCCACGCCTGTCGAGCCCCACCCCCCGCCCGCCCGGTCAGGTGAAAACGCTTCCGACGCCGAACAATCGGGCGGCCAAAGATGCCCCAACCGCCCTCAAACGGCGGCCCGTCAGGGAACCGTCAGGATTCATGCACGCAGATCAAGCCCGGGAACGCCCGCCCGCCCGTCCGCACTCCGGGAAACGCCAGCCATGCACACCTTCAAGAACAACGTCAAGACCGCCTTCCTCATGGGCGCCATGTTCGGCCTGGTCCTGCTCGTCGGCTCCATGTGGGGCAAGAGCGGCCTCATCATGGCGGCGGTCTTCGGCGGCGCCATGAACGTCTTCGCTTGGTTCTTCTCGGACAAGCTCGCCATCGCCGCGATGCAGGCCCGCGAAGTCGACGCCGCCACCGCGCCGGACCTCCACGCCATGGTCGACCGCCTCCGCCAGCGCGCCGGCCTGCCTATGCCCAAGGTCTACATCTGCCCGCACGACGCCCCCAACGCCTTCGCCACCGGGCGCTCGCCGTCAAAGGCCGCCGTCGCCGTCACGCAGGGCCTGCTCCGCCTCATGGACGAGCGCGAACTCGAGGGCGTCATCGCCCACGAGCTCGCCCACATCAAGCACCGCGACACCCTCACCAGCTGCATCGCCGCCACCATCGCCGGCACCCTGGCCACCGTGGCCCAGATGTTCATGTTCTTCGGCGGCGGCGGCAACCGCGAGAACGCCAACCCGCTCCTGGGCATCCTCACCATGATCATCGCCGCCGTCGGCGCCGCCCTCATCCAGGCCATGATCAGCCGCACCCGCGAGTTCGCCGCCGACGCCGAAGGCGCCATGATCGCCGGAACCCCCGTCGGCCTCGCCGGCGCGCTCAACAAGCTCGACATGTTCAGCCGGCGCATCCCCCTCGTCCAGCCCAACCCCGCCGCCAACAACCTCTTCATCGTCGAGCCCTTCGGCGGCGGGTCGCTCCGCAACATCTTCGCCACCCACCCCCCGGTCGAGGCCCGCATCGCCGCCCTCGAGCGCCTGTGGCAGAACCTCGAAGCCCGCGGGCGGTGACGCCGCCCGTTGAGGGCCCGGCGCGAAGGCACCAGCCCCGCGGGGTCACGTCCGGAAACCAAGGTCGCGTCCTCGCCAAACCGCCCGGGAGCGGCTGCTTTTTGCTTTCATCCGCCGCCCGATCGCGTACCGTGGCACGCGACGCCGACGTCTCACGCCGACACCGCGCCCGGGTCGCGTGTCCCCCTCTCCAGCCCCCGGAGCTTGTCTTGCGCACCCCCCTCATCGCGGTCATCGCCGCCGCCCTGACCCCGCTCGCCCCGGCGGCCCGTGCCCAGACCTTCAGCAACCCCGCCGCGATCACGGTGCCGACCAGCGGCGCCGACGGGCGGGCGACGCCGTACCCCAGTTCCATCGTCGTCACCGGCGCGCCCGCGTCGATCCAGTACGTCAGCGTCACGCTGAGAGGCGTTTCACACAGTTTTTTCGTCGACCTCAACGTGCTGCTTCTCTCGCCCACCGGCCAGAAGATCCTGCTCCTGGCCAACACCAACGCATTTGGCAGCGCAAGCAACGCCACGCTCACCTTCATCCCCGACGGCGCGTCGACGCTGCCGGAATCACTCGCCAACGTCGAATCGGGCGTCTACGCCTGTTCGGTCTACAACGCGCCGGGCGCGCTCCCTTCCCCCGCGCCCGCGGGGCCCTACGGCACCTCGCTCGCCCCGCTCACCGGCACCAACGCCAACGGCACGTGGTCGCTCTACGTCACAGACACCGCGCCCTTTGCGGACAACGGCACGTTCGCCAACGGGTGGTCCATCACCTTCAACGACACACCGGTTCAGCCCATGCCCCGTGCGATCACCTACCAGGGACGCCTCGCCGAGGGCGCCACGCCCGTCACCGGCGACGCCAACGTGCGCTTCACCCTCTGCGATAGCGCGGCCGCACCGCTGGCCCTCACCGCCGTTGCCCCCGATATCACGCGGAGTTTCACCGGAATCTCCGCGGGCCTCGTCTCCACCCCGCTCGATTTCGGCCCCGTGATCGACACCCCGCAGGCGCTCTGGCTCAACATCGAAGTGGAATCCCCCCCCGGCTCGGGCTTTGTGACGCTCTCCCCGCGCCAGCCGATCACGCCCGCACCGCAGGCACGCGTCGCGCGTTCCGCGCAGATCGCCGCCGCCGTCCCGTGGTCCGGCGTCACCGGCGTACCCGCCAACGTCTCCGGGGCGTTCTCGCCCTTCGGCGCCGATGCCAGCGGGGGAATTAACACCACCCAGCGCGTCACTCTCGGCGCTTCCGGTGTGGGTGCCGGTTTCGGCCTCCCCAAACTCTTCGTCGACGGCACCAGCGTGTTCTTCGGCAGTGTCGACATCGGCGTGCCCATCCCGAGCCCGAGCGAGTTCCAAGTCGGGGGCTCCGCGGACATCGCCGGCTCACTCGTTGTCGGGAGCAACAGCCTCGCACCCGCGTTCAGGCTCACCGTCGCCGGTGACGCCGGCAAGCCCGGCGGCGGCCAGTGGGCCACGCTCTCCGACCCCCGCGCCAAGCACGACATCGCACCCATGCACGGAACCCTCGACAAACTCCTCACCCTCCGCGGCTACACCTTCGAGTACAACGCCGACCGCGTCGCCACCGGCCTCGCGCTGCCCGGCCCCCAGATCGGCCTCATGGCCGACGAGGTCGCCAACGTGTTCCCCGACTGGGTCTCCACCGACGCCGTCGGCACGCGCTACGTCACCGAGCGCGCCACCACCGCCCTGATGGTCGAGGCGCTCCGCGACCTACGGGCGGAGAAGGACGCGGCGATCCGGCAGCAGCAGGAAAGGTTCGACGCCGAACTCGCCAAGCGTGACGCCGAGAACGCCGAACTCAAGGACCGCCTCGCGGCGATCGAGGCCGCGATCACGCGGATGAACGCGAGACCAGTCTCATCATGCATCTGCATCCCCATCTGGTGCTGCCGAAGTCTGAATGGGGTCCAGGCACCGACAACCGCTGGAAGCTGAAAGCCATCAACGAAAAATGGGCCTGGGCGCAACGCGCGTGGACGAAGGCGACGAACGACACTGGCAGCGGAGATCCACAGCACAGCACCGCCGAGAAGGGGAAGCGTTATTTCGAAGCGCTTGG
>JAFLCM010000394.1 GCA_017303565.1 Planctomycetota bacterium | reverse complement strand
CCTTCAGCAGCGCCCCCTCCAACTGCCCCAGCAACTCCTCATCGATCTTCCGCCCCGGGAGGAACGAGCGCACGTCGGCCAGCAGCACGTCACGCGTTCGCTGCAGGCCCTGCTGGATCTTGGAGAAAACGCTCTTAAAGAAGCCCATGGAAAGAGTCGCGAATGGCGAATGGCGAGTGGCGAGTGGAAGGGTCCGACCGTCGCGCGTCAGGTTTTCTCCACCGACGGGTCCGGAGCCAGCTCCGCTGGCGGCTCCGGGGCCGCGACGCTCGCCAACACCCGCTTCAGCACCTTGTCCAGCACCCCGTTCACGAACGCCGGCGACTTCTCCGTCGAAAACTCCTTCGCCAGTTCCACGGCCTCATTGACCGCGATCTTCGGGCTGGTCCGACCGCTGGTCAACTCGTACCACGCCAGCCGGATGATCGCCCGGTCCACCGCGGGCTGGCGGTGCGCCGGCCAGCCGGGAGACAGTTCCATCACCTCGCGGTCCGCCTCGCCGCGCGTTTCGAAAGCCGCCCGGGCCAGCGCCATCGCCTTCTCGCGGTCCTTCTCGTCGATCGCGGAATCGTGTCCCTGACGCACCTCATCGAGCGACGCCCGCACCTGCGCCTCATCGGGCCGGTCGTGCGCGTCCAACTGGTAAAGCGCCGAGAAGGCCATGCGCCGGATGTCGCGGGGTGTCGCCATGGAAAGAAGCAGTCGCCTCGAAAAGATTGCTCAGGTGTGCCGATGCCTTAGGTGTGCCGATGCAGGTGCAGCGCGTGGAGCGTGGAAAGAAGATCGATCGCCGCGGACATCGCCTCCGCACCCTTGTTCCCCTGCGGACCGCCCGCACGGGCCTCGGCCTGCTGCGCCGTGTTGACCGTGAGCACGCCCATGGTCACCGGCACCCCCGTCGCCGCCCCCGCCTCCACGAGCGAAGCCGCCACTGCGTTCGCGATCACCTCGTCGTGGATCGTCTCCCCCTTGATGATGCACCCCAGCGCCACCACCGCGTGGTACTGCCCGGACCGCGCCGCCGCCGCCGCCGCCGTCGGAATCTCGAACGCCCCCGGCACCGCGATCACCGTCGCCTGGGCACGGTCCGGCACGCGACGGTGCAGTTCCGACACCGCCCCGTCCCGCAGCCGGTCCGTGATCCACGCGTTGTAACCCGACGCCACGATCGCCACCCGGATGGGGCCGCTTGGCAGCGTCGGCGTCAGTGTCGTGGTCAGCGTCATGGGAACGATCGAAAAGGAGCGCGGGACGATTGGGGGAGGATGGTAGTGCCCTTTGCCCGGGCCGGAATAGCCTTGCCCACGATGAACCCTGACACACTTGCCTGGTGGGTCGATCAACTCAAGGCGGCCGGCGCGCCCGCCGCCGGCATCGACCTCTCCGCCCCCTTCCGCGACGACCACGGGCACACCCGGCCCGTCGATGTTCCCTTCATCGCCTGGCTGCGACGCCGACCCCCCGATCCCCCGCTCGAACCCGGCGCCACACCGGACGTCGCCCTCTGGGACGCCCTCGCCCGCGACAACACGCCGGCTTTCACCGACAACCTGTTCCGCGTACTCGACCGCGCCCCTCGCACCACCTGGGACTCCGGCGCGCTCCTGCCCCAGCGCGGCGTCGCCCTTGAAGCCTGGACCGAGGCCGACCTCTGCGCCATCCACGCCCTGTGGCGACTCGCACGCCGCCACAACCGCCCCGAATGGCTCGACCGCGTGAACCGCGCCGCCCTCTGGCACCTCGAGAATGTCCAGCCCGACAACGCCACCGCCCACCCCTGGGCCGCCCACGTCTTCGCGCTCATGCACGCCTCGAACGGCGACGGCGCCGCCCGTCTCCACGCCGAACTGCTGATGCACAACTGCCGCGTGAACCTCGGCCGCGCCGACCGCCTCAGCGCCCTCATCCTCATGGACGCGGCGGACGCGGTTTCCGAAGTGCTGCGTGCAACCCACTGACCTCTGGCCGGAAGAACATGCGGGATTCCTGTTGACACCCTCTCGAATGGCCGATATCTTCCTCGCCATGACGTTCGCGACCCATCTCGACACCGCCCAGCCCTCCCGGGTCAAGGCTGTCGTCGCGGTCGCGGCTTCCAAAGCCAAAGCGGTGAAAGGCAAAGCGTCCAAAGGCGCTCGCTGACCCGTACGGCTTGAACTGATCGTTCAACCTCTGAAAGGGCCCGCGACGCCAGAAGCGGGCCCTGTGTGTTTTCAGGCCCGCTCCCGACGCAAAGGCCCGGTTTTCTCCGTGTCCTCAGGTCAAGAAGCGACCCGCACTTCAGACCAAACCAACCGCGAAAAGGAGCCACTCATGAGCCTCACCATCGAGAACGCCTGCGAATGCCCCGAGTGCGCCGGCAGCGTCGCTTTCTCCCGCCGCCCCCTCTGCGGCGAGGTCGTCCGCTGCCCCGACTGCTCCGTCGAACTCGAAGTGATCGGCGCCGCGCCGCTCCGCGTCGAGGTCGCCCCGCAGGTGCAGGAAGACTGGGGCGAGTAAGCCCCTTCCGTCCCGTTCAACGCAGGCCCCGCCGCCCTTCCGGCGTGACGAACCGCCCGGCGCCGTGACGCGCCCGGCGCTTCGCCAAATCCCCCCGCACCCGCCCCGACCCGCCGACGAGAACCCATGCTCGCCATCCTGCACTCACGCATCCGTGTCGAAGAGCGCCTGCTCGCCGACGAACTCGCCGCCCGCTCCATCCCCTTCGATCTCATCGACGTGCGCGAGCACGTGTTCGACATCCACGACCCCGCGCCGTGGACCCGCTTCGACGCCGTCCTCGAACGGTGCATCAGCCAGACGCACGCCCTCGCCGCCGTCCGCTGCCTCGAGGCCTTCGGCGTCCCATGCCTCAACGCCTCGTCGGTCATCGACGCCTGCGGCGACAAGCTCACCACCTCCCTGCTGCTCGCCCGCGCCGCCGTGCCCACCCCGCGCGTCCGCGTCGCCCTCGGCGCCGACTCCGCCCTCCGCGCCGTGGAGTCCATGGGCTACCCCTGCGTTCTCAAGCCCACCGTCGGCTCCTGGGGCCGCCTGCTCGCCCGCGTCAACGACCGCGACGCCGCCGAGGCCGTCATCGAGCACAAGGAAACCCTCGGAGGCCCGCAGCACGGCGTCTTCTACGTCCAGGAGCACGTCGACAAGCCAGGCCGCGACCTCCGCGTTTTCATGGTCAACGCCGAAGCCATCTGCGCCATCAGCCGCGCCAGCGAGCACTGGATCACCAACACCGCCCGCG
>JAFLCM010000393.1 GCA_017303565.1 Planctomycetota bacterium | reverse complement strand
CGGTCCAACGGTCATCCAGTCCGAAACGTGCGCCCGCCGCGCGATGGGCCCGTGATCCGGGATCGCGGCGGTGACGCCGTCCCAAGCAAGTCGGCGCCCCCCCAAGGGGGCGCCGACCGCTGCTCCCAAACGCCCCGCTCCGCACGGGGCGACCCCAAGATGGATTCCGTTTACTCCGTGACCTCGATGCGACGGGGCTTGGTCTCCTCGCGCTTGCCCAGCGTCAGCGTCAGGACCCCCTGGTCCATGCGCGCCGTGATGCGCTGGGTGTCGATCTCGGGGTGCAACTCGAAGACGCGCCGGAAATCCGCGCCGCTCGACTCACGGTAGCGTTCGGTCCCCGCTTCCACGCCGGCGGGTCGCCGCCCGAGCAGCGTCAGTTCATTCTGGTCGAGATAGATCTCGAGGCCCTCGCGCGCGGCCTCGCGCATGTCGGCTTCGACCAGGTACCCTTCCTCGGTCTCGTAAATGTTCACCGCAGGAACGAGGTAGTTCGGCGACGATTCATTCGTCGCGCAGGCATTCTTCGCAGGGGTCAGTGCATTCATGGTGTGTCCAGCAGTTCAGTTTTTTTGAAATCAGGTTCGGGATGAAGGGTCGCGCACCGACCCACGCCCTGCCCGCCCAGCCATGGAACGGGCCGGGCGCGGGGGTGCGCTGAAAGCGGGTTACTCCGTGCTCACCACGATCTGCTTCGGGCGCGCCTCTTCGGCGACCGGCAGGGTGATGCTCAGGATGCCGTCCTTGTAGGCGGCGCGGACGCGCGTGGCGTCGACCACCTTGGGCAGCGCGATCGACCGGTGGAACCGGCCTTCGAACCGCTCGGATCGGTAACCCGAGGCCTTCTCGCGGCGGTCCTCGAATCGGGGCTCGCCGGAGACCGAGAGCACGCCCTCATGGAGCGCGATGTTGAAGTCCTCCTTCTTCATGCCCGGGACTTCCAGCTTCACCACCAGGTTCTCCTTGTCCTCGTACACGTCGAGCGCAGGCGCCCAGACATTGAAGAACTGCGTGCCGAAGGGCGCTCCCGCGGCGCCGAACAGTCGATCGAGTTCATCCTGCAGCTGGGCAAAGGCGCCGAAGGCAGGCCGGGACGAGAGGTGGGCGGGACGAGTGGTCTTGATGAGTGTCATGGTTGTGTCTCCTGTAAACCGTTCTTCCCCTCTCGTTGCTTAACCCGTGCCACCCCCTTCAAACCCCCACCCATTCTCCTAACTCCCTCCAAATCAACCCTTCACCACTCAAGTCCACCCCCTTCCCCAACTGAGACACAGTGTCACTGTGGCACACTTGTGTTTTCCATAACTCGATAGTGTCATGATGGCGCTTTCTCCTCCGAGTGCGTGCTGGGCTTTTGTTCCCCCCCTCCAAAGTGCGATCGGCGTCGCGCCACCCCGGCGACATGCTGGTCCCATCGATGAACCCCGCCGACCTCCCGGTCCCCCGCGATGCGCGATCCCCCGGACTGGGAACCCACGTCGCGCGCTCCCTCACCCTCCCGTTCGCCGCGCCATGAATCGTCCGCTGCTCTACCTGCTCTCGCCGGAAGCCGTCCTGGCCCTGATGACCGCTGTCGTGTTCGGCCTGTGCGCGCGGCATCCCTCCGGGGAGGGGGCGGACCTCCGCCTCCTCGAACGCGTGGTGATGGTGCTGCCCTTCGTGGTGGTGCCGATCGCCTTTGCCACGGTTTTCGTGCCCGGGGCGCGGACCTGGTGGTGGTGGGGACGCGTCCAGATCCTGACGCTGGTGGCCCTGGCCGTGTGCGCCGGCCGGCTGATCCATGGATTTGGGATGGGCGCCAAGGGCCAGGATGCGGCGTTCATTCTGGTCATCAGCTTCGGCCTGATCGGCACGGCGCTGGGATCGGCCATCACCGGGGCGATGGTGCTGGCGGAAACGCGACCGGGGTTCGCGGGCTGGTTCAGGGCGCACCCGATCCTCGGCTCATTGCTGACGCTGTTGAGCGCGATCCCGCTGGGAGCCATCGCGGCGTTCGCGGTGGCCATCACGCTCGGGGTGGTGGGCGGCCTTTGGACGGCGATGAAGCGCTAGCCCTCCCCCTGGATTGGCGACGGGAAGGCGGCCCAGGTCACTGCGCAGGGAAGCTCGACATGGGCGGGGGCGGTCACGGCGCCCACGAACGGGAGATCCCGACGGGGAAGCGGCCTGATCAGGCGGCGGCCTGGGATTGGCGCCGGCGGATCAGGGGCTGGGCTTCTCCTCGCACCACGGCGGCATTCACCGTGACACTCTCGATCTCGGGATTCCCCGGGATCTCGAACATCTGCTCGAGCATGAGCTTTTCGAGGATGCCGCGCAGGGCACGCGCGCCGGTCCCCTTCTTCATGGCCTGCAGGGAGATTTCGCGCACGGCATCGGGCGTGAAGACGAGCTCCACGTCGTCCATGGCGAACAGCTTGGCGAACTGCTTGGTGAGCGCGTTCTTCGGCTCGGTGAGAATGGTGACGAGATCGTCTTCCTTGAGATCGTTGAGCGTCGCCAGCACGGGCAAACGGCCGATGAACTCTGGAATCATGCCGAACTTCATCAGGTCGTCAGGTTCGACCAGGCGGAGCAGCTCGCCGACGCTGCGCTCTTCTTTCGACTCGATCGACGCGCCGAAGCCGAGGCCCTTCTCGCCAGTGCGCCGGCGAATCACCTGCTCGATGCCGTGGAAGGCGCCGCCGCAGATGAAGAGGATGTTCGAGGTGTCGACCTGAATGTACTCCTGCTGGTTGTACTTCTTGCCGCCGCGGGGCGTGACGTTGGCGCGGGTGCCTTCGATGATCTTCAGCAGGGCCTGCTGCACGCCTTCACCGCCGACGTCGCGGGTGGCCGAGGGCGTGTCGCCGTTCTTGCGGGCGATCTTGTCGATCTCGTCGACGTAGACGATGCCGCGCGCCGCCTTCTCGACGTCGTAGTCGGCGTTGTGCAGCAGGTTCTGAATGATGTTCTCGACGTCTTCACCGACGTAGCCGGCCTCGGTGAGGCTCGTGGCGTCGGCGATGGTGAACGGCACGTTGAGGAAGCGCGCGAGCGACTGCGCCAGCAGCGTCTTGCCCGAGCCGGTGGGGCCGATGAGCAGAATGTTCGACTTCGAGAGCTCGACATCTTCAGGCCCGGGCAACTTGATGCCGGGGCGCGGGCGCTGGGCGGGCTTGCGCTGATAGATGCGCTTGTAGTGGTTGTAGACGGCCACCGAGAGCACGCGCTTGGCGAAGTCCTGGCCCACGACGTAGT
>JAFLCM010000392.1 GCA_017303565.1 Planctomycetota bacterium | reverse complement strand
GGTCGCGGCGGGTTCCGGCGTCAGCTCGCCGAAAGGGCGTTGAGCAGCGCGATCACCGAGCGGTCGAATACCGGGTGCAGCGCGTGCGGGGCGATCTGGGAGAGCGGGACGAGCACGAAGGCTCGCTGGTGCATCCGCGGGTGCGGGACCGTGAGGCGTTCGGCGTCGATGACGGCGTCGCCATAGAGCAGGAGGTCGAGGTCGATGGTGCGGGGCCCCCACCGCTGCGTGACGGCGCGGTCTCGTCCGAGGTCGCGCTCGATCGAGAGCAGGCCCGCGATCAGTTCGGCGGGGTTGAGGGTGGTCGAGAGTTCCGCGGCGGCGTTGAGGTACGGGCCCTGGCCCTGGGGACCGACGGGGTCGGTCTCGATGATCGGCGAGAGCGCACGCAGCGTGGTGGCGGGGAGCGCACCAAGTCGGCCCGCGGCGGCGTGGATGTACGCGGCGCGGTCGCCGAGGTTGGAGCCGAGGGCGACGTGCGCGAGGGTGGGCACGGGGCGGGTGTGAGGGACCTGGGCGGAGACACCTTGCGTCAGTCGGCGATCAGCGGCTCGAACTCGCGCTCGCGGTGCTGCATGTGGGCCTTGAGGCGGGCGAGGATCGAGGAGTGCATCTGGCTGACGCGGCTCTCGGAGAGGTCGAGGGTGGCGCCAATCTCCTTCATCGTCATCTCCTCGTAGTAGTAGAGGACGATGATGAGGCGTTCGGCGCGGCTGAGACCCTTGCCGAGCAGCTCCTTGAGGTCGCGGCGCTGGATCTCGCTCAGCGGGTTCGAGGTGGTCTCGTCCTCGATGACGTCGATCTCGCGGACCTCGCGGCTGCCGTCGGACTGGTAGCGCTGGCGGTTGAGGCTGCTGATGGAAACGGCGGAGCCGTCCTTGAGGATCTTCTTGACCTCCTCGGCGTCGACGCCGAGACGGGTGGAGATCTCTTCCTCGGTGGCGGCACGCCCGGTCTCCATCTCGATCTTCTGGCGGGTCTGCTCGACCTTGCCGGTGCGGTGCCGGACGAGGCGTGGCACCCAGTCCATGGAGCGGAGCTCGTCGAGGATGGCGCCGCGGATGCGGGGGGCGCAGTAGGTCTCGAACTTGACGCCGCGGTCGAGGTCGAAGGCGTCGATGGCGTCCATGAGGCCGAAGAGGCCGGCGGACATCAGGTCCTCGATGTCGACCTCGTCTGGCAGTCGGGTGTAGATGCGCTCGGCGTTGTAGCGGACGAGCGGGAGGAACTTCTCCATGAAGAAGTTGCGGAGGTCCTGTGAGGGATTGGAGCGGTAGAGGGTCCAGAGGTCCTTCACGTCCGTGGCCGCGAACTCGGCGCGGGTGGTGGGGACGGTCTTGGGCTTGTTCTTGGCCTTGGGCTGGCGCTCTTGAACGGACTCGGGGCGCGGCTCCGGCGCGGCACCTTCACGCACGGCGCGGACCTTGACCTGCGTTCTGGATGCGGATGCGGTGGCGGCGACGGCTTTGGGCTTCGTCGTCTTGACGCTGGGCATGGTCGGCTCCTTGACCTGCTCGTGACCCCGTGGTGTGCGGGGAGAGATGCTCGCGTGAATCGCTGGGTTGTGTGCCGCTGGTTCGCCCGTCCGTGGGCGGATTCGCGGTTGTAGAAACATACCCGATAACTCGCGGTGTCAAGCGATCACCGCGGATGAATCATGACAAATTTTTAAGTCGGAGTCGAGGTGGACGGCTGGGGGATTTCTTCTTGCGCGCCGGGGCGAGGCCTGGCGCTGGATTCGAGGTATTCCCGGATGCAGCGCGTGCCGGCCATGCCGACGGCGGCGCCGACGGCGTAGCAGACGACCAGCGCGAGGATGGCGCGGGTGAGCGCGGTCTCGGCGGTGACCTCCGCGAGGATCGACGACAGCAGCGCGACCGAGAAGCCGCAGAGCGCCGTGCATCCGGCGATGATCTTCGCCGGGGACCTTTGGTCGGTCATCTCATCCTCCGGGCGAGGCGCCCGCTTGGGGTCCGGGGTTCCTGGGGTCCGGGAACGTGGTCGAGGCCGGGGCGGGCGCAGCCACGTCCCGTCAACATGAGCATCGGCGCTTCGGGGGAACGGATGAAGCGCGGTTCATGAATCTCGAAGAAGCCCGCGCCGGCTCAGGCGTGATCAGAACCGCAAAAGCCGCGCCACCAAGCCTTTGGGGCGTGCGGCGTTTGCGGGAGTCAGGCCGCAGAGGCCCATCGCGTAGTTCGCGACCACCCGAACATCTTCCGAAGCGCGGGATCGCGGCGCGTGGAGCAAGAGCGGAGTGCGCTCGCGGACTGCGGCCGGGAGCGCCGGATCGGTGCGGATGCCGCCGGCCAGCGCGGGCGAGAAGCCGAGGAACCGGGAGCAGACCTGCTCGATGCGGGCGTGGACACTCATCGCCTCGGCGTGGTCGCGCACCTGGTTGACGACCAGCGAGATGGTCGGCGCGTCCGATGGCGCAAGGCCTGCGCGGAGGCACTTGATGAGGGCGTAGGCGTCGGTGACGGCGGTCGGTTCCGGGGTGGTGACGATCAGGGCGCTCTCGCTGGCGGCGAGGAAGGTGAGCACGGAGCGCCCGATGCCGGCGCCGCAGTCGAGGATGAGGAGGTCGCACCCCGATTCGAGGTGGACCAGGTCCCGGAGCAGGTCGTCGCGCCGGTGCGCCGGGAGGTCGGCCATGGACGCGACGCCGGACGCGCCGGGGACGAGACGGAAGCCCGCGGGGGCGTCGAGAATGACGTCGCTGAGGCGCGCTTCGCCCGAGAGGCGGTGGGCGAGGTTGAGGCGCGGGTTCAGGCCGCAGATGACGTCGGCGTTGCCCAGGCCCAGGTCGGCGTCGAGCAGGACGACGCGCTGGCGGCGCTGGGCGAAGGCGACCGCGAGATTGACGGCGAGGTTGGTCTTGCCCACGCCGCCCTTGCCCGAGGCGACGGCGATGACGGCGGCCTTCGGGCCGGCGGGCGCGGGCGGTGCGGGGGGCGATTCGGTGCGGAGCGGCGCGGTGAACGCCTGCGGGCCGGCGGTGACGATCTCGCCGACGAGCGCGCGGAGGCGCGAGGCCTGATCGGCGGGCGCGGTGGTGTGCATTACAGACCTCCCGCGGGCACGCCGTCGAGGATGAGCGAGGCGATGCGGGCCGGGTCGCCGGGGAGGATGTGGTCAGGGACTTCCTGGCCGGTGGTGACGAAGGAGAGGCGGGCG
>JAFLCM010000391.1 GCA_017303565.1 Planctomycetota bacterium | reverse complement strand
CCTGTGCTCCGCGTTCAGCGGCCCACGCACCTGCGTGATCGACGCCGAGTGCGACTGCACTTCCTTCACCATCTGGTCCACCGCCGCCCGGATCGCCGCCGACTGCTTCAGCGCCGCCCCGCGGGTCTGCGCACCCCCGACGCCGGCGGTGGGGGCGGAACCAGCGGTCGAGGCCCGGGTTCCAGGGTTTCCGGAAGAGAGAGTGGTCATGAGAGTGGCTCGGTTGGGGCGGGATCGGAGAAGGCGCGGGGTCGCCCTGCGCGAAAGTCGGTCGGCTCACCAAACATCGACCGAATAACACGCCGGCGTGAGTCGCCCTAGATTCTAGCGGCGCGGGACTTCCCCCACCCGGATCGCACCGATCCGCACCGAGCCCCGCCATCCATCCACCACCCACGCCGCGCCACACCGGCGCAAGAAAGAGAACCCCTCCGCCATGGCCACCGCCTCCACCCGCATCGAAAAAGACACCATGGGCGAGATGACCGTCCCCGCTTCCGCCCTCTACGGCGCGAGCACGCAGCGCGCCGTCGAGAACTTTCCCATCTCCGGTCGCCCCGTCCCCGCCCCCGTCGTCCACGCCTACGGCCACCTCAAGGCCGCCTGCGCCCGCGTCAACCACGCGCTGGGCCGCCTCAACAAGCAGCGACTCGACCTCATCCTCCGCGCCGCCGCCGAGATCGCCGAGGGCCGCCACGACGCCCACTTCCCCGTCGACGTCTTCCAGACCGGCAGCGGCACCAGCACCAACATGAACGCCAACGAGGTCATCGCCAACCTCTGCTGCCAGTTCAACAACAAGCCCATCGGCTCCTCCAAGGACCCCGCCTACATCGGCGATGCCGCGTCGGGCCAGGGCGTCCACCCCAACGACCACGTCAACATGGGCCAGTCCAGCAACGACACCTTCCCGACCGCCATCCACGTCGCCTGCGCCCTCGAGATCCAGCGCCGCCTCATCCCCGCGCTCAAGACCATGCACGCCCGCCTCGACGCACAGGCCAAGGCGTGGGACAAGATCGTCAAGATCGGCCGCACCCACCTGCAGGACGCCACCCCCATCCGCCTGGGACAGGAGTTCAGCGGCTACGCCAGCCAGCTTGAGCACGCCATCAACCGCGCCGAGCGCTGCCTGCTCGCCCTCGCCGAACTCCCCATCGGCGGCACCGCCGTCGGCACCGGCATCAACGCCCACGAGGACTTCGGCAACCGCGTCGCCGCCGACCTCACCAAGCACCTCGGCGTCACCTTCCGCGAGGCGGACAACCACTTCGAGGCCCAGCACGCCAAGGACGCCTGCGTCGAGGTCAGCGGCCACCTTCGCACCATCGCCGTCAGCCTCAGCAAGATCGCCAACGACATCCGCTGGCTCGGCTGCGGCCCGCGCTGCGGCCTTGGAGAACTGAAAGTCCCCGCCGTCCAGCCCGGCTCCTCCATCATGCCCGGCAAGGTCAACCCCGTCATCTGCGAGGCCCTCGTCATGGTCTGCTGCCAGGTCGTCGGCAACGACGCCGCCGTCACCACCGCCGGCCTCGGCGGCGTCGGCGGCCTCCTCGACCTCCACGTCGCCATGCCCGTCATCGCCGACAACCTCATCGAGAGCATCCACCTGCTCGCCCGCGGCGCGGAGGTCTTCACCAGGAACCTCCTCGAGAAACTCGAGCCCGACGAGAAGCGCTGCGCCGAACTCATCGAAGGCTCGCTCGCCATGTGCACCAGCCTCGTCCCCGTCATCGGCTACGACAAGAGCGCCGCCCTCGCCAAGGACGCCTTCAAGCAGGGCAAGACCGTCCGCCAACTCGCCCACGAAACCGTGGTGGGGCAGAAGGACCTCGCCGGCAAGCCCATCACCAAGCCCGACATCGACGCCGCCCTCGACCCCTGGAGCATGACCCTCCCCGGCGGCGAAGGCAGCGCCGGCGGCTGAGACCCCCTCCGCGTACCCCGCCGGTCCCCGGCGGGTGAAACCAACCCGGAAAACAAGAAAGCCCGCGGATGATCGTCCGCGGGCTCCCGTATGCAATGCCCTTCCCCGTGCTGAAAATCCGCCTCGGGTGAGGTTTCAGTCTTGTTCGATCACGCGTGCAGGTAGAACGGACGCGGCGTCGCCTTGTCGGCGGGGTCGATGTGGACCTTGCGGCCCTTCCACACCACCGTCCCGTGGCACACCGAGTACAGCGTGTCGTCGCGACCACGCTCGACCATGAACCCGGGCTGGAAGTACGTCCCGCGCTGGCGGACGATGATCGACCCGCTGGTGCCCTTCTCGCCGGCGTAGAGCTTCACGCCCAGGAACTTGGGGTTCGAGTCGCGGCCGTTCCTCGTCGAGCCCTGACCTTTCTTGTGTGCCATGACGCAGAATCCTTCGTGAACGAGCCGGCTCGCGCGGACGGCCGGAGTGTGTGACGACGCGCGGACAACCCCTTCCGGTCTGGCCCGGACGGGGGGGAGGATGATACCAGACCTTTACCGCAGAATCCAGCGCTGAACCGAACGCGTCAGGGTTGTGTTCAGGGAGGGGTCGATCTCCCCGTTCACCTCGTGCCGCAGCATCAGCGTCTTCCGCAGCACGTGAGCCTTGCCAGTGTCCGGCCGAACGATCGACTTGGTCTCCCCGCTGAACCCCGCCATGTACACGCTCGCCTCGGACAACTTCAGCGTCCGCGCCGGCCAAACCACCAGCCCCTCCTTCGCGTTCTCCGGCCCCTGCAGGAACTGCCCCTGCAGGGCGATCTCCTCCTTCAGGAACGGGTTGTTCACGTACTCCAGGATCGCCCTCGTCGCCTCCGCCGGCACGTCCCGCCCAGACCGCGACACCGTCCCGTCGCTCAGCGCCAGGTCGAACGACGGCGCGAAGTACAGGTCCTGCCCCGAAAGGTTCGTCGCCTTGAACGTCATGTAGAAGAACGACTGCGCCCCCTTGCCCGGAACCTCCACGTTCATGCACCGCAGCGGCCCCGGCTCCACCCGAACCTCCCAGCGCCGCGGGATCGCCTCAGGCTCCGGCGCACCGACCGCCGAGCGCGAACCGACCGCCACCAGCGTCAGCGTCAGAACAAGCAGCGTCATCAGTCGAAGAGACATGGCCATGCGGTCGGGCTCCGGGACAAGGGTCGAAACGCGGGTCGGGACGGTAGTGTACGGTGATTCCCGACCGCCCGTCCCGTTCGCGGGCCCCATCCGCCGGGTTCCCCACACCGGGATCGCCACCGAAACAACCACCCCGATCCGCCCGTGCCACCCACC
>JAFLCM010000390.1 GCA_017303565.1 Planctomycetota bacterium | reverse complement strand
CGGCGGGAGGAACTGGCAAACCTGCGTTCGTCGATGCGTGACCGCCTGCGATCGTCGGTCCTGATGGACGAGCCGGGCTTCGGCGCGTCCGTCGCCGACCTCGTCCGAGGGGCGTGGAGAGAGTTCGTTCGCACCGAGGCCGGGGGCGCGAACGCCACTGCTACACTGACCGCGTGAGCACGCCAACGCCGAAACAACGCGCCGTTCTCGCCCGTTTTCAGCGGGAGCCGCGATGACCCCGGCCAGCGCCGCCACCGCCTTCCAGCAGGCCCTGAACGCCTGGAAGCAGCGGAACCCGCACGCGGTGAAGCAGGCCTGCGAGCAGACGCTGCGGCTGAGCCCGCGCCACGCCAAGGCCGCGGCGCTGCTGGGAGTCGCCCACCTTGAACTGCGCGAACTTGACGCCGCCGTCGCCGCCCTCAGCAAGGCCGCGACCCTCGACGGCTCCGACGCCGACATCCCCTACAACCTCGGCGCGGCGCTCATGTACCAGGGCCGCGCGAAAGAGGCCGAGCCCTCGATCCGGCGCGCCGCGGCGCTGCGACCGAACTGGGCGAACGCCCACGAACTGCTCGGGCGCTGCCTCAAGATGCAGCACCGCCTCGACGAAGCGGTGGGGGCCTTCGAGAAGGCGTTGAACGCCGACCCCGCCCTGGTCTCCGCTCAGTTCGGGCACGCGATCTCCATCCTCGACCAGGGCCGCCCCGAAGAGGCCGCCGCGGCGTACCGGCGCATCTTCGCCCTCGCACCCAACGAGCGCCGCACGCTTCCCACGCTGCTCTTCAGCATCAACTCCACCGACAACGACCCCGCGTGGGTCAAACGCAAGCACGCCGAGTTTGGCCAGTACGTGGAGTCGATCAACCCCGCGCTCCCCGACTGGAACGGCAACGCCGACCCCGAGCGGCCCCTGCTGATCGGATTCGTGTCCCCGGATTTCCGCGAACACTCTTGCGCGTACTTCATGCGCCCGTTGTTCGCGGGACTGCTCCGCGCCGGGCACCGCATCGCCTGCTACGCCACCCAGGGCGCGAAAGACGCCGTCACGGCCGAGTTTGAGGCGATGTCCGCGGTCTTCCGCAACATCAGCGGCCTTGACTCTCTCCCCGCGGCGACGCAGGTGCGGAGCGACGGGGTGGACGTGTTGGTGGACCTTGCGGCGCACACGGGCGGGAGCCGGTTGGACGTGTTCGCCCGTCGCCCGGCGCCGGTGCAGATGACGTACCTGGGGTACCCCAACACGACGGGGCTGAGGTCGATCGACTACCGGCTGGTGGACTGGACGAGCGACCCCGAGGAGAACTCCTGGCACTGCGTGGAGAGGCTGCTCCGGGTGCCGCAGGGCCGCTGCGTGTGGTGCTACCGCCCGTCGGAGGCGGCGCCGGAGGTGGGGCCTCCGCCGTGCCTGACGAGCGGCCATTTCACCTTCGGCTCGTTCAACAACAACAGCAAGATCACGGAGAAGGTGGTCAGGGCGTGGTCGGCGGTCCTGCGCCGGGTCCCCGGCTCGCGGCTGCTGCTGAAGAACAAGTGGCTGCACGACGCCGGGACGGCGGAGCGGCGCTTCCGCCAGTTCGAGGCCGAGGGGATCGTCCGGGAGCGGATCGAGATCGCGCCGTTCGCGCCGTCGACGCGGGAGCACCTGGGCCTCTATTCCAAGGTGGACCTGCAACTGGACACGTTCCCCTACAACGGGACGACGACGACGTGCGAGAGCCTGTGGCAGGGGGTCCCGGTGGTGACGTTCGCGGGCAAAGTGCACGCGGCGCGTGTGGGCGCGAGCCTGATGAAGGCGGCCGGTCTGGATGGGTTCGTGGGGGAAAACGAGCCATCGTTCATCGACCTGGCGGCGTCGTGGGCGGATCGGCGGGAGGAACTGGCAAACCTGCGTTCGTCGATGCGTGACCGCCTGCGATCGTCGGTCCTGATGGACGAGCCGGGCTTCGGCGCGTCCGTCGCCGACCTCGTCCGAGGGGCGTGGAGAGAGTTCGCCCGAGAGCACGCCCGCGTAAGCGCGCTTCCCCCGACCGAGCGCCTTCAGGAGACCATCGTCGCGGGCCGAGCCGCGCTCGAAGAGCGCGACGGTGCGACCGCCCAACGCGCCATCCAGCGAGCCTTCGCGCTCGCTCCCGAATCCGCCGAGGCAAACCTGCTCGCGGGCGAGGCCCTCGCCGCCGCCGGGCAGGGACAGCAGGCCGAGGGTTACTTCCACAAAGTGCTGGCGATTGAGCCAAAAAACGCCGAAGCGCTGTTCCGCCTTGGCGTGGCGCTGATGCAGGCGGGGCGCACCGGCGAGGCTCGCGCGTTCCTCTCCCGCGCCGCCGAGGCACGTCCCGTCTGGGCCGACCCGCTCGCGGCGCTCTCTCGCAACGCCCACGCCGAGCGAAAACTCGACGAAGCGATCGCCCACGCCGAAAGGGCCGTTGGCGCCGACGCCTCCAGCCGGCGCGCGTTTCTGCAACTCGGCGGCTGTCTCATGGACGCCGGCCGCATCGACGAGTCGATCGACGCGCTCCGGCGCGGCGCCGACCTCCCCGGGCTCGACCCCCTCGCGGCGTCGCACCTGTTGCTCGCCCTCAACTACCGCGACGACGACCCCGTCCGGGTCAGGAACGAGCACCGCGACCGCATGACGACCCTCGCCGCCGAGGTCGCCCGCCACGCCGCGCCCCCCGCGCCCTTCGACAACGCCCGCGACCCCGACAAGCGGCTCACCGTCGCGATCGTCTCCGCCGACTTCTGCAACCACGTCTGCTCGCGGTTCATGGAGCCGCTCATCCACGCGCTCGACCGCAAGAAGTTCCGCGTCCACTGCTACGCCGACGTCCCCCGCCCCGACAACGTCACCGAGCGGATCAAGAGCCGCGCCGACGCCTGGCGCGACATCCGGGGTCTCTCCGGCCAGCAAGTCGCCGAGATGGCCCGCGCCGACGGCGCCGACATCCTCATCGACGCCGCTGGCCACTCGGGCTCGAACCGCCTCGACGTGTTCGCTCACCGCGCCGCGCCCGTCCAGTGCACCTGGCTCGGATACCCCAACACCACCGGCCTGCCCGAGATGGACTGGCGAATCGTCGATCCCGCCTCCGACCCCGACGGCGCCGAGGCCCACTGCACCGAGCGCCTGCTCCGCGTCGAGCCGTGCGCGTGGTGCTACCGCCCCGCGCCCGACATGCCCGAGCCCGCCACCGCCCCCGCCGCACGGAACCGCTTCGTCACCTTCGGCTCGTACAACAACCTCGCGAAGGTGACGCCCGCGGTGC
>JAFLCM010000039.1 GCA_017303565.1 Planctomycetota bacterium | reverse complement strand
CCGCCTCGTGGCAGAACCCCAACGCCAACCCGCCGCTCTTCGTGAACAAGCACGGCGGGCGGCTCTCCTCCCGCTCGGTCCGGCGCAAGCTCGACAAGTACCTCAAGCAGGTCGGCCTCGACCCCACCATCAGCCCGCACACCCTGCGCCACTCCTTCGCCACCCACCTTCTGGACAACGGCGCGGACCTCCGCAGCGTGCAGGAACTGCTGGGCCACCAGAGCCTCTCGACCACCCAGACCTACACCCACCTCACCACCCAGCGGATGCGCAGCGCCTACGACAACGCCCACCCGCGCGCCGAGGCGGGCTGAAAAACGGGGCACGCGGGGCGCGATGCGCGGTGCACGAGGCGCGGAGCAGCCAGCGCGCCGGCGCAACCAAGCCGGAACCCACGCGGTCGAAACGACCCGCGGGCATCAACGGAAGCGTTCTGAGGCGATCCATTTCCTTGGACCGAGGTTTTTCGCAGTCTCCGCGAACTCGCGCGCTCAACCTCTTCCCTTGCGTCCCGGGGTGCCCCCGCAAGCGATTCCTCATTCCGCTCCCGCGGCGAGCGTTCGATCCGGTTTCCGCCGAGACGCCCGCTAACCAGCGGTGTTTCTCACGGTTCCAATCTTCCCGGTCTTTGGTTGTGGTTCATTCCCTTCTCCCAGGGTTGGCCGTACAGCTCCGGGTGCTGGTATGTGCCCTTCTCGGTGCCGATCTTCTCGACCTCGACGGGTGAGCCGCTCCGTCGTACCCAGCGGTCGTTGCGAACGGCCTCGACGCGCCATGACACTTTGGCCCCCGGAACTCCGCCCGCGATGCGGAAAGAGCACGCCGGCACAGCGTCACCCGGCTCGGCCGCGGCCCCGGATTCCAAGCCAGCCTGGTCGATTTCCTCGGCCACGTGCAACAGTGGCATGGGTGTGCCGATGGCGGTCAGCGTGTAACTCGGTTCCCTGTTAATGGCCGCGAAGTACGCCGGCAGCCGAACCACGGCCTCGCCCACGGCGTCGAGCGCGACGGTGCCTCGGTAGAAATTGATGACTTCCGGTGACTCGGCCGTGTAGTGCAGCAGGTACCTGTTTGCCGGGTCCGCTGGGTGGTCAATTCGGAAGGACTTCGAGCCCGAAGCGCCGAGGTACCCCAACGCATACACCGCCCAGGCGCTGCTGCTGTTCGCTTCACCCAGCACGCCGTAGCTGTTCCCGGTCGTAGCCAACGACATTCCCCAGATGCCCGCCCCGGCTGAACTGGAGTTCGACCCGCGCACCCCGTAGGTGCTCCCTGTCCCGGAACTCGCAACGCCGAACAACCCCGTGCCCGACGTACCGGTCGCTTCGAACCAGCCGCCCGTGGCGGCGGCTTTTCCTTCAACGCCCGTTCCGCTGGTGTTTCCTGCAACGACTTCGCCCCTGACGCCCACCGCGCTCCCGGTCGCCGCCGTCGCAAATCCAAAGACCCCGTACCCGCCGGCTCCGCTCGTGATGCCGCGTACGCCGATGGGCGTTCCAGTGCTGGCCCACGCGCGTCCATCCACCCCGACACCGCTCGGGCTCTCGCATGAGCCATAGACCCCTGCGGTTGTGCCCGACGCCGCATCTGAGTTCCCCCATACACCGATCCCGCCGGGGCTGTGCGTCAGCCCCTTCACGCCGTGCCCGCTCCCGCTCGTGGCGGTCGCTTCGCCCTCGATCGCGACGCCGGTCGGGCTGGCGCACACGCCCCGCACGCCGTAGGAGAGCCCGGAAGCGGCGTTGTTGACGCCGTAGAGGCCCGTGCCGCTGGCACCCGAGGCCTCGAACCACCCGCCGGTGGCCACAGCGGTGCCAACCATGCCGGTGCCCTGTGGGTTGTTGATCGATGCCTCCCCTCGTACGCCCACCGCAAACCCGCTCGTCGAGAGGGATTGACCGTACACGCCCGACCCGGCGGTGGCAGTGCTGCGCCCTTGTACGCCGGCGACATCGCCCGTGGCGCTCGTTGCGTCGCCGCGCAGGCCTGCGCCGGTGGTCGCGGTGTTGGTTCCCACAATGGTCCCGATGCCGGGATTCGCGCCCGACAGGAACAGCGGCGTCGGCAGACGGCTCGGGCTCAATGTGCCCGTGTCAATATTGGAGGCGTTCAAGCCCGTGAGCCCCGCCCCGCCGCCGGTAAATGCACCCACGAACCAGTTCGAGGCGTTGGTCATGGACAGCGCCTGCGTGTACGTGGATGCGAGCCGGCCGTCTGCCAGCGTGCCGCTGGCGATGTTCGATGCGTTCAGCCCCGTCAGACCCCCTCCCGAACCGGTGAAGCTGTTCCCGGCGTTGCTCAGCGCGATCGCGCCGGTGTATGTCCCGCTCAATCGCGCGTTGGGTATCGTCCCCGAACTGAGGTTCGTGGCGTTCTGGTAGAACGTCGCCGGTTGTCCGTTGAGTTGTCCGGTGTTGTTCGCGTTCAGCGCGGTCGTGGCCGTCGCCGCGTTGCCGGCGTTGAGCGCGAAGATCGCGTGAGGCGAAGCGGTCAGCGACTGGCGCGGAGTGAGCGGCACAAACCCCGTCGCGTCTCCGCAGGCCAGCCCCGTATCGGCCCGCTGCTCGATCTCGAGGAACCGCTGCTGACCGGCGAACTGTGAACCGAAGTCCAGCACGACCGTGAATCGACCCTCGCTCATCGCGACGTTGTCGAAGCAGATTACGCCTCCGAGCTCGGATCCGCCGATCGCCGCGTCGTACAGCCGGAAGCGAAGGTCGTGTGCCCCCGTCGTGGACGAGCCCGTGACACGGAGTTGACCTTGATAGGTGAACGACGTGTCCAAAGGCTGAGCCTGAGCAACGAGAGGCCAAGCCAGCACCAGCATCAGGGGGGGGCATCTTGGAGGGTTCATCTCATCTCTTCAGCCGGGCTTGCGAACGAGGGTTCGCACAGCAGATATATAGATGCATTTATCTATTGTACAGCGCGGCGGATGGTGCTGCAAGGTCCGCGCTCGGACATCACCGCGAATCGATCGCAAAGCCCCGGCTGGAAATCGGTGCCCCCGGTGATCCCCCGGGGCGAACCAGCCGCTGGTGATCAAGGTGATGAGAGGTGTGGCCGGCTCTTCGACGAAAATCGGGCGAGTTGCGGCCGGGGAACCGCCCCATTTCCGGCTTGGGCTGAGTTGTCAGCGGGCAAACTCGAAGCGGGTGCCGCCGAACCTCCTTCAGATCGAGGGGATGACTTCGTGAGCCGAGCGGTCTCCCGCCACGTCTCACGGCCCTCCCGTCACCGGCGGCTGCTCCGGGATCGCCTGCAGGATCGCCATCGCCGCCTTCAGGTCGAAGGTGAACTCCACCGTCTGGCCCTCGACGGCGGTGAACTTCGGCGCGTTCGAGGCGTCGAGCTCCACCTGGCGGTTGGCGCGCACGAGCGTGATAAGCCGGTCGGCCGGGTAGTCGCTGGTGGCGCCGGGCGCGACGTAGTACAGCCCCGGGGCCAGGCGCACGTCCGGCGAGAACTTGAAGTAGGGGTTCTCGGTGCCGCTGGAGGGCATCGCGCTGCCGTCCGTGTGAACCCCGTAGACATAGAGCACCTGACCGTCGTTGCTCACCAGCGTCATCGCGTGCCCGACCGGCCCGCCCTCCTTGTCGATGGCGTTCTCGAAGTTGGTGGCCTTGATCTTCGCGGCGGCGGTCGTCGGCGCCCGGGTGATCGTCAATACGCCGACGTCCAGGTCGCCCCCGGTCCGCTCGGGCCCGAAGCGGAAGAGCCATGCCTGAGAGTAAGCGTCCCCAACGAACAGTTGCAGCGGCTGGCCCTTCCGGGCGCCGTGGCACTCGAACACGCCGTTCTGGCCGGCGAGCACGTCCGTCCCTCCCATCACGCTGGCCGCGACGCCACCGACGAACTCGGTGCCGTCGGCGCGGGCGATCCGCCCGCGCACCTTGATCGGGTCGTGGAGCGTGATCTGGACCTCGACCAGCGCGGCCGCCGGGTCGATCATGATCTCCCTTGGCGAGGGGATCGCGTACTGGCGGAACAGTTCGTTGTACCGGTCGTTGGCGTGCCAGCGCTCCTCCAGCGGCTTCGCGGCAAACAGCCCGGCGGCGACGCCGCACACGAGCTCGCGGCTGGTCGCGGCGCGCTTGATCAGGAGGTCGACCCGCCCGCTCGCGTCGGTGAACCCGAACTGATAGAAGTAGGGGAAGGATGCGTCGATGGGCACATCGCCGACCGGCTCGTCCCGCTCGTTCGTGACCGTGACCCGGACCGTCGTCGTCACGATGGGGGGGTTCTGCTGCGCGGGGGCGGGCGAACCCACCTCCGGGCTCGCAGGAGTCGACGGCTGGGCCAAGCCCGCGAGCATCAACATGGCGGCAATGATCGCGTTCAGCATCCGGCCCTCTCGCGCATCCTACGGCCCCCCCGTCACCGGCGGCTGCTCCGGGATCGCCTCGATGATCGCCTTCGCCGCCGCCGGGTCGAGCGTGAAATCGACCGTCTGCCCCTCCACGGCGGTGAACTTCGGCACGTTCGACGCGTCGAGTTCCACCTGGCGGTTCGCTCGCACGAGCGTGAGCAGCTTGTCGGCCACGGTCGAGCCGATGTCGCCGGGGGCGATGTAGTAGGTGCCGGGTGCGAGCGCGGTTCTGTAGCCGGGGTCGAGCGGCTCGAGTCCGGGCCCCATGGCCCGCGTGTCTTCGTGGACCGTCAGGTTGTAGACGACCTGCCCGTCGCTCCTGACCAGCAGCGCACTGAGATGGATCACCTTCCACTTGGCGTCGAACAGGGCCGCCGTGAAAGAGGAGTTGAGCCGGGCGCCGGCGGTCGGCGGCGCGGGCGCCACCACCACGTTGCCCAGGTCGAAGTCCGCGGAGAGTTGAGCGGCGGTCAGGTCGATCACCCAGATTTGCGAGCCCGCGGGGGCGATCACCAGCCTCCCCGCCTGGCTCTTGGGCACGCCCCGGCACACGAAGGGCGCGTCGGGGAGCAGCTTCGTGATCGAGTGGCTGTAGGTGACGGCGGCGAAGCCCCTGTTGAAGTACGGGCCGCCAGCGGCGTCGACCAGTCGCCCCGTCACCGAGATCGCCGGCTTCGCCGCGATCTCGAAGTGGGCGGAGGTCTCGTCGGGCCCGACCTGGCGTGCCGTACGGGTTGGAAATGCATACTGCTGGCGTAGCACTTCGTACCGGGCATCGGCATGGATCTGCAGCTCGGGCGACACCGGCGCGAAGTATCCGGGCGTCAGCCCCGCGCCAAGCACAAAGCCAATTGGGGTCCGCTGAAACTCAAACGCAGCGATCCCCTGCTGGTCCGTCATCTGAACCTGGAGGTTGAAGCCAGAGACCAAGCGCACAGGGGCGTCAGGAATCGGCGATCCGTCCGGCGCCTTCACCAGCACGGTCGCGGTGAACGGTGTGGTCGAGGGTGGTGACGGCTCAGCGCCCACCAGCGCCAGCCACACCGCCACGCTCGCCAGCATCGAAATCAGCACGCGCGTCCTCCGGAAGGTGGCCGCCGAGCAGCGGGGGCCTGGGGCACGCGATCAGCATACCCCTGTCCGCCGCGATTTCGAGCACCAGCCACGCCGCCACCGCACGGCGCATTGACGCCGTCCCCCGAATCCACCCCCACCTGTCCCGCGAAAGCCCTTACAGCCGCGCGCACGGGGCGGCTTGCTGTCTCTCTCCTCATGTTGCCGTTCAATCCCGCCCGCGTTCGGGTCCGCCCACGAATGAGCAGCGAACGCCCCTTCGAAATGAAGGCATGCGGGAGGAGGAAACTGTGTTCTGGAGCCGTTCGTCCATCACGGAATCGAAGTGCCGCCCTTCCGACAGCGTCGGCTGGCGCGCCAGCGTCCGCGTGCGGGCCATGCCCGATGCGGCCCACGGCGTGGGGCTGGTCTCGTGCTCCTGGGAGGACGCCACCGAGCCCGGCTGCGTCGATGGCCTGAAGCGGGCCGTCGGCGAACTCGCCCGCCCCGGCGTCCACGTCATCGTGATGGACCTTTCCAGCGTCCGCACCGCGGATTCCTCGCTGGTGGCGTGCCTCGTGATTGCCCACCGCTTGGCGCTTCTGAGCGGGACCGAACTGGTGGTCGTCGTCAGCCCGAGCCTGTTGGACTGGGTGCGGGTCTGCGGCGTGCGCGGCGTTGTGCACACCGCCGTGGCGGATGCGGCGTAACGAGGCCGGGCCGTTGGTCGGGCGCTGTTCGTATTCTGAGCCAAAGATGAAAATGAAGCGCGCGCACGGGCGGCCCGCCGTCTCTCTCACCGGGGGGCACCCGCGAACGGGGTTATTGTGTTCGCAGGGTGTTCGCCCCAGTTGGACCGACGGAGAGCCGCATGCGCCTGCCCGAGCCTTACCGATCGAGTGACACGCCGGACCGCCCCGACACGAGCGGGCTGACCGGGCCGATGAGCGGCCCCGGGCCTTCGCGCCCCGCGAGCAGCCGCCTCGCGTCGGCGAGCATGTACACGCCGTCGGAGCCGCGCCCCGAAAAGATCGGCTCGTACCGGATCACGGGCGAACTGGGCCGGGGCGGCATGGGCGTGGTGTACCTCGCGGTCCGCACCGACGACCAGTTCAAGACCCGCGTGGCGCTGAAGGTGATCAAGCGCGGCATGGACTCCGAGGAGATCCTGCGCCGCTTCACCATCGAGCGCCAGGTGCTGGCGGCGCTGAACCACCCGAACATCGCGCGGCTGATCGACGCCGACACCGCCGAGGACGGACGCCCGTACTTCGTCATGGAGTACATCGAGGGCAAGCCCATCGACCGCCACTGCGACGACGAGCGAATGAGCGTGAAGGAGCGCCTCGACCTGTTCCGCCAGGTGTGCGCCGGCGTGCAGCACGCCCACCAGAACCTGATCGTCCACCGAGACCTCAAGCCCAGCAACATCCTCGTCACCGCCGACGGGCAGGTGAAGATCATGGACTTCGGCATCGCCAAGGTGCTGAACCCGCAGCTCGCCGCCGTCATGGCCGACCCGACGGAACTGGGCCTGCGCGTCATGACCACCGAGTACGCCAGCCCCGAGCAGGTGCGCGGCGACCCGATCTCGACCTCCAGCGACATCTACGCGCTGGGCGTGGTGCTGTACGAACTCCTCACCGGCCGCCGCCCGTACCGCTTCCGCACCAAGCTCGAAGAAGAGATCAAGCGGATCGTGTGCGAGTCGGAGCCGGCCCGGCCCTCGACCGCCGTCACCCAGTCGGACTCGTTCGTCACCTCGATGGGCGAGACCAAGGTGATCGACGCGAGCGAACTGGCCCGCTCGCGCGAGGGCCAGCCCGACCGCCTGAAGCGCCGCCTCAGCGGCGACGTCGACAACATCGTGCTGATGGCGATGCGCAAGGAGGCCCGCCGGCGCTACCTCTCCGCCGAGCAGTTCGCCGAGGACATCCGCCGCCACCTCGACGGGCACCCGGTCATCGCCTCGCCCGATCGCCCGCTGTACCGCGCCGGCAAGTTCCTGCGCCGCAACCGCTACGCCATGGGCGCGCTCGCCGCGGTGGTGGTGTCGCTCGCGGCGGGGCTGGGCGTGGCGATGTACCAGCGCAACGAGGCCCAGCGCCAGCGCGCCTTCGCCGACGAGCGCAACGTGCAACTGGCCTCCGCGATCGGCTACATCGACACAGGCCTCAACACCGTCATCGGCCAGTACGACACCGAGGTGTCGAAGATCGAGGGCGGCAAGAAGGCCCGCGACGTGCTGCTCGGCGCCCTGCAGAAGCACCTCGAATCCATGCCGGAGAACATGAGCAACGCCCCGGCCGCCCAGAGCCACCGCGCCAACATCCTCTCCCGCATGGGCGACCTCGTCGGCGGGCTCCGCAGCCCCACCGACAACCAGCCCAGCAAGGCCCTCCCGCTCTACGAGGAGGCGCTGCGAATCCGGCGCGAGCAGGCGGCGGCCAACCCCGCCTCCGCCGACCACGCCCACAAGCTCGCGGGCGCGCTCGTCCGTACAGCCGACGCGATGCAGAAGATGAACCGCCTCGACGAGGCCGCCAAGTTCTCGCAGGAAGCCCGGACGATTCTCGAGAGGTTTAAGGACGACCCCAAGGCCCCGTCGGCCCTGCGGAAGATGATCGCCGACCAGCGCACCCAGGACGGCCAGATCCTGCTCGACAAGGGCGACGCCGCCGGGGCGATGTCCAGGTTCGAGGAGGCGAAGAAGTTCTACGACGTGCTCGCGGCGGAGAACGCGAAGGACGAGAACAACCGGCGCAACCAGGGCGTGATCCTGAACAAGATCGGCGACGCGCTCTTGGCGCAGAACAAGCCGGCCGACGCCCTTACGAAGTTCCGCGAGTCGCTCGAGGTGCGACGGAAACTGATGGAGGAAGAATCCAACGACCGCACCCAACGCGACTACGCCGTCACGCAGCACTACATCGCGAAAGCGCTGTGCCGACTGGGCCGCAAGGGCGAGGCGCTCGCCGCCGCCGAGGACTCGGTGATGGTGATGGAGAGACTGGTTTTCGCCAACGAGCAAACCGGCGGCCGCGACGGTCGCGCCAAGCGCGACCTCGAGACCTTCCGCAACCTGCAGAGGGACATCGAGGCGTCCGAAGAAGGCAAGCCGGGCTGCGGGTGAGCCGAGCCGGGGCCCCCGCCCTCACCGCAGTTTCAGCGTCGCCAGCCCCACGGCGACGGCGATCACGCTCATGATCCAGAAACGCGCCACGATTCGCTGCTCGGGCCACCCGCCCATCCGCAGGTGCCAGTGGTAGGGGGCGCAGCGGAACACCCGCTTGCCTTTCGTCCACTTGAAGTATGACACCTGGATCATCACGCTCGCGATCTCGATCACGAACACCGCGCTCATCACCAGCAGCACGAAGTCCTGGCGGATCACCACCGCGATATAGCCCAGGAGCCCGCCGAGGCACAGCGACCCCGTGTCGCCCATGAACACGCTCGCCGGCGAGCAGTTCCACCACAAGAAGCCCAGGCACGCCCCCGCCAGCGCCCCCGTCACCACCGCCAGTTCCTGCGCCGTCGAGACGTACGGCACCAGCAGGAACTTCGCCAAGTCCTCGCTCCCCGCGATCAGGCACAGGATCGTCAGCCCGAACGCGACCACCGCCGACACGCCGCCCGCCAGCCCGTCCATCCCGTCGGTGATGTTCACCGCGTTGGACATCCCCGTCATCATCAGCAGCATCAGGATGGTGTACCCGCCGATCTCCCAATACAGCAGCGAGGGGTTCGGCCCCGACAATGAGTTGGCGTAGGTCTTCTGGAACGGCAGGTTCACGACGTGCGCCAGGCTCTTGTCGGCGTTCACCGTGAACCCCGCCCGGTACGCGAAGTACCCCGCCAAGAGCCCGATGCCGACCTGGAAGACCAGTTTCTCCCACGCGTAAAGGCCCTGGCGCGAGTTCGAACCGCGCGACGACGCCGTCAGTTTCAGCCAGTCGTCGGCCCCGCCCACCGCGGCCAGCCACACCAGCACGATCAGCGCCAACTGCACGTAGGTGTTCCGCATGTCGGCGAGCAGCAGCGTCGAGACGCCGATCGCCGCGGCGATGAGCAGCCCGCCCATCGTCGGCGTGTTGGCCTTGCCCGCGTTGGCGTCCTCCAGCGCCTTGACGTCGAACTTCGCCTGGTCGCCGATCTTCTTGCTGGTCAGCCAGCGGATCACCCGCTTGCCGAAGACCAGCACGATCGCGAACGACAGCAGAGCCGCCGCCAGCACGCGGAACTCGCGCTGGTCGATGATCATTACCCAGCGGTACAGGTCGTTCCGCGTGAGCCAGTCCCGGAGGTATTCGACAAGGTTGAAGAGCACGGGTGGGTGGGGAAGGTAAGAGAGGAACGAGGTCGAAGGAGAGAGGTCAGCGTTTGGCCGTCGTGCGCTGCGGGGTCACCGTCGTGACGGGCGGGGCGAGCTCGAGCGCCTTCACGATCCGCTCCAGGCCCATGCGCCGCGAGGCCTTCAGCAGCACCGCGTCGCCGGGCCGGATCAGCGCCGCCACCGCCTCGCACGAGGCCGCATCCGCGTTGTCGAAGTGCTCATGGAGCCTCGCCCGGCACGCCGCGTACCGGCGTGCCCGCGTGCCGATCGTGACCAAAAGGTCCGGCGGGCACACCCCCGCGATCAGGGCCGCGATCTCGTCGTGGGCCTTATCGGCGTGCTCGCCCAGTTCGAGCATGTCGCCCAGGACCAGCACGCGCCGCGAAGCCCCAGCGGCTGCCACGGCCCCAGCCCCCGCAGGGTACAGGTCGGCAAACGTCCGCAGCGCCGCCGCCACCGACTCCGGGCTGGCGTTGTACGCGTCGTTCACCACCGACGCGCCGCGAACGACGATCCGGTTGAACCGCATCTCCGGCGGGCGGGCGCCCGCCAGCGCGCCGGAGATCTCCTCGTCGCTCATCGCGAACCGGCGCGCCACCGCCACCGCCGCCGTCGCGTTCATCACGTTGTGCTCGCCCAACAGCGGCAGCGTGAACGCCGACCGCCCGTTGAGCGTGAACCGCTGCGAGGACGGCTGCCCCGCGCCGTCGCGCACGACCTCGATCGACGTCACCCGCAGGTCCGCCGCCGCGGCCTTCCCGAATGTCACGACGTGCGGCAGGCGGCGCAGGTACTCGCCCAGGAGCGCCGTGTCCGCCGGCGCCACCGCCAGCCCCTCGGGCTTCAGCCCGTTGAAAATCGACGCTTTCTCTTTCGCGATCGCCTCGACGCTCCCCAGGTTCTCGATGTGGGCCCGCCCCAGCGACGTGATCACCCCTGCGTCGGGAGCGCCCATCTCCGTCAGCGGCGCGATCTCCCCCGCGTGGTTCATCCCCATCTCGCACACCACGTACTCGTCGCCGGGGCGGGCCGCCAGCAGCGTCAGCGGCACCCCGATGTGGTTGTTGAACGACTTGATGCTCGCCGACCCCCGGTACCGCGCGGCCAGAATCGTGTCGAGCAGGCGCGTCGTCGTTGTCTTTCCGTTCGAGCCAGTCACCCCGACCACCCGCAGGTGCGCGTGCGCCCTGCGGTACGCCCCCGCCAGCCGCTGCAGCGCCCGCAGCGTCGAATCCACCCGCAGCACCGCGGGCGCTGCCTCGCCCCCGCCCCCG
>JAFLCM010000389.1 GCA_017303565.1 Planctomycetota bacterium | reverse complement strand
AACGCCTCCACGCGGAAGCCCGCTCCGAACCGCTCCGGGAACACCGCGATCAGCGCCATGCCGAAGCCCACGCCCACCGGCACGCCCAGCAGCGCCCCCGACAGCCCGATCACCGCGCCGACGCCCACCTGCGCCGCGCCCAGTTGCAGGCGCGTCGCCCCGATGCAGCGCATCACCGCGAGGTCGCGCTGGCGCTCCAGGAGGTCCGTCGTCAGCCCCGTCAGCACGATGAACGATGAAGCGACGAAGCCGAGGATCGACACCAGCAGGTACACCAGCCGCCCCGCCTGCGCCTTGGCCTTCAGCCCGGACGTGATCGGCGCGGTCGGCTCGGCGTAGAGGTCCGTCGGCAGTTTCGCCGACAGGTCCGACGCGAACGCGAAGGGATCAACACCCTTCTCCAGCGCCACGCGGACCTCGTTGATCCGCCCCGGGAACCCCGTCACGTCCCACAGCGATTCCAGAGCGACGATCGCCTCCGGGCGCTTGATCGACTTCATCGGCAGGCCGGCGGTCAGGCCGACGACCCGCCAGCGCACCGGGCGCGGGCCGATCGATTCCACCTCGTCGCCGATCGCGACCCCCAGTTCCGCGGCGGTGGGGGCGTCGAGCACGGCCTCGTTGGGGGATTGCACGCTCCGCCCGCCCCGCTGCACCGTGACCTCGCCCAGGACCGGCTCGCGCAGAGGATCGATGCCCGTGACCATCGCCTGCACCACGGGGAACGTGCCCGAGTCCTCCCCCGCGCGGGGGGCGCGGCGCAGGGCGGCGGCACCCTTGGCTTTCGGGGCTGCGGCGCGAACGCCTTCGGCATCGGTCACGCTCTCCAGCACGCTCGCGTCGAAGCGGTCCTCGCCCACGCGCTTCACCCGCACGTCGGCGGCGCCGATCACGCTCGTCATCCCCTGCTCGACGCCCGCGTTGATCGACTCCAGGGCGCACGCGATCCCCGTCAGCAGCGCCGTCGCCGCCGCCACCGCCAGCACCAGGAGGCGCGTCCGTTCAGGACGCCCGGCCAAGGCGCTGCGCGTGAGCCGCAAGATCGGACGAATCCATCCCATCGGTCGCCAGGGTCTCCACCAGCACGCCGTCACGCATGAAGAACACCGTCCCGCAGTGGGCGGCGGCGGCGGGCTCGTGCGTCACCATCAGGACCGTCATCTCGCGCTCGGCCGCGATCTCTTCGAGCAGCGCCCACAACGCTTCGCTCGCCCGCGAATCCAGATTCCCCGTCGGTTCGTCCGCGAGCAGGACCGGCGGCGAAAAGAGCAAGGCCCGCGCGATCGCCACCCGCTGCTGCTCGCCGCCCGAGAGCGCCTCGGGGCGGTGCTCGGCGCGGGTCGCCACGCCGAGGCGCTCCATCAGCGCCAGGGCCCGGGCGCGGAGTTCTTTCGGGTTCTGCCCCGCGAGCATTCCCGGGAGTTCGACGTTCTCCACCGCCGTCATGGTGGCGATGAGGTTGAACTGCTGGAACACGATGCCGACGCCGGTGCGCCGGAACGCGGTGAGGGCGCGCTCGTCCAGGGCGCTGACCACGCTCGCTCCCACGGTCACCTCGCCGCGGTCTGGCGTGTCCAGCCCGCCCAGGAGGTGGAGCAGCGTGGACTTCCCGCAGCCGGATGGGCCCATCACGCCGTAGAACCCCGGCTTGTCGACGCGCAGGTCAAGCCCGCGGAGCGCCTCGACGCGCCGGTCGCCCTGGACGTAGGCCTTGTGGACGGCGTTACAGCGGATCATGGGCTCGCGGGGTGAGAATCGACCCCGCTTTCGGCGTCAGGTCTTGTACTTCGCGTCGTACGCCTTCGAGTCCATGAGGTTCGACAGTTCGCCGGCGTTCGAGATCTTCAGTTTCACCAGCCAACCCTTGCCGTAGGGGTCGGTGTTCACGGCGGAAGGATCGTCGGCGAGGGCGGTGTTGACGGCGACGATCTCGCCGGTCACCGCGCTGTAGATGTCGCTGGTGGCCTTGACGCTCTCGACCTCGCCGACGGACTCGCCCGCCTTGATCTTCGTACCCACCGGTTTCATCTGCACGTAGGTGATGTCGGTGAGTTCGTTCACCGCGAACTGGGTGATCCCCAGGGTGACGCCTGTGGCGGGGTTGCCCTCGGGCTTGTGCCATTCGTGGCTGTCGGAGTAGCGGCAGTCGGCGGGGGTGGGCATGGTGGTTTGGTTTTGGAGGAATGGAGGAGGGGGGTGTTCGGGCCGCATGCTAGCGACGGCGCTGCGGACTCGCAGGACGGTCGGGTTTGAAACGGTCCCCGATTCGGTGGAAAAAGCACGGATTGCGCCTCGTTTGGTCGGAAACGGGTGGCATCCGCCTACTTTCCGCCAAGTGACCGTCGAACCGCGCGAAACGACCCTTGCCTTGCAGCCATCCGATTGGGATAATCGTATGAGTAGATGACATCAACCCGGCAGCACCCGCGTTTCGACGCCGGGGCTGTCGGTTCCGATCTTTCTCCCCTCCAGACGGTCTGGCCCTTCGGGGCTGGACCGTCTCTTTTTCATGACAGACTCGCCGGTTGTTCGGGTGCGGGGCGGGTCGGCGGGGTGGATGAACCGGCGTTCAGGCAGTCGGGCTGATTCTGGGTAGACTCCCGGCGCGCCCCCGTTCGGGGAATCTCAGGGGTGCATCGGATTCGCTCGCCGACCTCGAAACCACCCCGAATCGCCCGATCGCCCAAGATGCTCCTGACGCTGTCCGCCCACTCGTTCCGCCAGTCGCTCACGGGTTCCTCGCCGTCGCTGCGTCTGGGCGACCTGCCGGCCCTTGCGCGGAACGAGCTGGGGCTGAACGGGCTGGTGCTGCAGACGGAGTTCCTCGCGGGCTGGGACCTGAACAAGATCGAACGCCTGCGCGACAGCGCCGACAAGGACGGCGCACCGCTGCTGCTCTTGGTTGAGAGCGAGCCGCAGCGGCTGGCGAGCGCCGATGCGCAGGCCGCCGCCGCCGCGGAAGAACGCGTCGCCCGCGTGCTGCAGGTGGCGCACCGGCTGGGCTGCAGCGCGGTGGCGCTGGGCATCAAGGACCCCGGCGCCTCGGTGCCCCCCGAGGTGGTGGCGGCGGCGGTCAAGAAGGCCGTGCAGCGGGCGGAACGTCTGGAACTGAATCTCCTGCTCGCCCCCGCCACGGGGCTGACCGAGTCGCCCGAGCGCATGACCACGCTGATCCGCAAGGTCGGCGGGTTCCGCATCGGGGCGTACCCGGATTTCGAGGCGAGCACGGCGTCGGGCGACGCGAAGGCGTACCTGCGGGCCCTG
>JAFLCM010000388.1 GCA_017303565.1 Planctomycetota bacterium | reverse complement strand
CCATGGGCATCACCGCGACGATCGTCGAGATGAACCCCTCGACCGTGAGGCGCCAGGCGAGCCTCGGTCGCCCGATCATCTTCGGGGACATCTCGTCGCCCGACATCCTGGAGTCGGCGGGCATCCACGAAGCGGACGCGCTGATCCTGACGATTCCCGACGAGGAGAGCGTGCTCCGCGCCTGCCGCCAGGCCCGGCAGATGCACCCGGAACTTCCGATCATCGCGCGGTGCAACTTCGTGAGCCAGGGTGTCCTGGCGGCGGGGCTGGGGGCCAGCGGCGTGGTGGTCGAGGAGATGGCGACCGCGAAGGAAATGGAACGCGTGGCGGCGACGCTCCTGAGCCGGGACGATGCGCCGGCGGCGACGGTTCAGACCGCGCCGACCGGTGCGTGACGGAACGCGATGTCGGGTCGAACGACCGCGCGGGCGGCGGCGGCGGGGGTTCTCCACACGCCGACGTAGCGCCCGGGACGCACTTCGACGATGGCGGAGGCGTTCTCACTGCCAGACGGGGCACGGTGGGTGGGCCACCACGGCACAAGCCCGTCGCCGATCGCATCGCTTGCCCGCGAGAACTCCGCGGGGTCTTCGAGCAGTTTGCGCACGGTTGCAAGCCGGGGGCGGCGCTCGGAAACGTCCGGGATGCAGCGGAGCAGCGCCCGGGTGTACGGGTGCAGCGGGCAATCAAAGAGGTCAGGGACGCTGGCGTACTCGACCACGCGCCCGGCGTACATCACACACGCCACGTCCGCCGCCTCCGCCACTACGCCCATCGCGTGCGTGATGAGCATGATCGCCAGCGAGCGCGAGCGCTTGAGTTCCGTCAGGAGATCCAGCACCTGGGCCTGGATCGTCACGTCGAGCGCCGTCGTCGGCTCATCGGCGAGCAGGAGCCGCGGCCGGCACGAGAGCGCCATCGCGATCATCACGCGCTGGCGCATGCCGCCGGAGAACTCGTGCGGGTAGGAGCGCATCCGCCGGGCGGCGTCGGAGATGCCCACGTCGGCCAGCGCCTTGGCGGCGATCGCTTCCGCCTCGGCAACGCCGACGCGCTGGTGCAGGAGCACGGCCTCGACGATCTGCTCGCCGACCGTGTAGACGGGGTTGAGGCTCGTCATCGGCTCCTGGAAGATCATGGCGATCTCCCCGCCGCGGAGCGATCGCATCTGCTTCTCGCCAAGGTTCAGGACGTCGGTGGTGGAACCGTCGCGCCGCGAGAACAGCACCCGCCCGCGCTCGTAGACCGCCGGGGGCGAGGGGTTGAGCCGGTTGACGCTCATCGCGGTGACGGACTTGCCCGAGCCGGACTCCCCCACCACCGCGAGGGTCTGGGCGGGGTGGATGGTCAGGCCGACGCCGTCGACGGCGCGGAACGGGGCGCCCCGTTCGGAACGGAACGACATCGTGAGGTCCTCGACGGCGAGGACGGGACGGGCGCTGGCTGTTGACGGCGTCGTGTTCACGCGGGTAATCAGTTGAGTCTACCCGCGTGCGCGGTCGCTGAGAGACTGACAAGCCAGGACTGTGAATACCACCGCCGCGCCGGGGAAGACGCCCAGCCACCACGAGAACTCGCCGGACTCGCTGACCGCCTGGGCGAGCAGCCTGCCCCACGACGCGGTGTCGGGCGGCGTGAGGCCCAGGAACGCGAGCGTGGCCTCGAAGAGGATCGACGCGCCGAAGAGGAACGCCGCCTCCGCCGCGGCGGGCCCGAGCGCGAAGGGCAGAACGTGGCGGGTCACGATGCGCCACCCCCCGAAGCCCGAGGCGCGGGCGGCGTCGACGAACTCGAGACGGCGCACCCGCATGACCTCGGCGCGGGTGAGCCGGGCGACGCCGGTCCACGTCACCAGCCCGACCACGCACGCGGCGACCAGCCCGGAACGCGGCAGGACGCCGACGCCGAGGATCAGCAGGAACATCACGGGCACGCTCATGAAGAGTTCGACGACCCGCATCAGCACGGTGTCGGCCCAGCCGCTGCGGAAGCCCATGAGAGCGCCGAGGGTCACTCCCAGCGCGAGGGCGATGCCGGCGCCGATCGAGCCGGCGACGAGCGCCGACTGGCAGCCGTGGATGAGGTTGGCGAGAACATCCTGTCCCAGCGCGTCGGTGCCGAGACGGTGCGGGCGTGCGAGGGGCCAGCCGTCGAGCCGTGCGCCGGGCACGATGGGACCGACGCGCCCGCCAAACTGGGGCATCGCCAGAGTCGACGCAAGCTGCCGGGCCTCCTCGGGCGTCATCCCCAGCCGTGTCATCGCGTCCATGAAGGCAGCTGCGTCCCCCGTGGATTCGGACCATCGGCGCTCGATCGCCTGCGCGGCCCCGTCGAGCGCGGACAGCCCGGGGGCGAGGCGGATCGAGCCGCTCAGGCGGGGGCGCTCGAAGGGACCGAACGGAGTCAGAACGCCCGAGCCGCTCCCCGCCAACCACGGCGCGAGCAGGCCCACCAGCGCGAGAATCCCGAGCCACGCGATCGCGAACGCACGGCCAAAGCGGCTCTGCCCGGTTCGGGCTGGCGGCGTGCCGGGTTGGGGTGTTGGGAGGGCCCTAGTCATCGCGCCGCACCCTCGGATCGGCGAGCATGCTCAGCGCGTCGCCGATGAAGACCGCGACGATCGTCACGGCGCCCGACACGAGCACGAGGCCCATGAGCAGCTCGCGATCGCGGAAGATTGCGGCGTCGATCAGCAGGCCGCCCATGCCCGGCAGCGCAAACACCTTCTCGACCACCACGCTGCCCGACAGCAGCGCGCTGATCGATCCGGTGAGAGACGCGATGAGCGGGAGCAGGCCGGCTCTGAACGCGTGGCGCCACGCGATCTGCCCCGAGGTGAGCCCCTTGGCCCGCGCGGTGCGGACGAAGGCCTCGTCGAGGTTTCGGGCCACGCCGGTCCGCACCAGGCGCGCCACCACCGCCCACGCGATGTACGACTGGCAGACGACGGGCAGAACCAGGTGGCGCGCCGAATCGAGGAGCCACCCCGGCGTCCACCTTCCGGCGTCGTCCGTGCCCGGCAGGAACGTCCACGCCGATGCGCCGCCGGAGTGCAGCCCGCCCACGGGGAACCAGCCCAGCCCGCGCGACGACGCGAACACGCCCACGAGCAAGACCGCGCCGCACAGGACGGGCACGCCCCACAGCGCCGCGAGCGCCGCGCTGACCATGGCCGCCCATCGCGTCCCGCGATGCACCGCCAGAAACACGCCCGTCGGCACCGCGACGGCGTAGGTGAGCGCCATCGCCAGCCCGCTGACCAGCAGCGTCACC
>JAFLCM010000387.1 GCA_017303565.1 Planctomycetota bacterium | reverse complement strand
TCTCTGCGGTGAATCCGCCGAGGTCGAAGCAGGTCGCCCTGCAGGGCAACGCCTCGCGCCGCAGCGCGACCCTGGCCGCCGCCGCCGATTCGCTGGAGATGCTGGACCTTTCGCGGAGCGTCGCGCCCGACGACCACGGCGGTTCCGCGTACGTCCGCATCACCCGCGGCTGCAACAAGTTCTGCACCTACTGCGTCGTTCCGAGCACCCGCGGCGCCGAGGTCCACCGCCCACCCGAGCACATCATCGACGAGTGCAGGATGCTCGCCGACGCGGGCGTGATCGAGGTCACGCTGCTGGGCCAGACCGTCAACCATTACCGCTTCGAGCACGGCTCTGCCGTCACGCTCGGCGGCGTGATCCAGCCGCAAAAGGGCCGTTCCTACCAGGGCGGGCACCGTCGCGACCCGTTTGCCGGCGAGAAGGTCACCACCTTCGCCGGCCTGCTCCACGAGATCCACGAGAAGGTCCCCGCCATCCAGCGTCTCCGCTTCGTGACGTCCTATCCGCGCGACTTCGGCGACGACGTGCTGGAAGTCATCCGCGATTCACCCCGGATCTGCCGCTACCTGCACGTGCCCGCCCAGTCCGGCAGCGACGCCATGCTCAAGGCGATGAACCGGGGCTACACGGTGGCCGAGTACCTCGAGTTCATCGACCGCGCCCGCTCGTTCCTGCACCAGCCGGAGAAGGACCGCCCCCTGACGATCGCGGGCGACATCATCGCGGGCTTCTGCGGCGAGACCGAGGACGACCACCGCGCCACCGCCGCCCTTTTGGAGCGCGTCCGCTACAAGAACTGCTTCATTTTCAAGTACTCGCCGCGGCCCGGCACCGCGGCGTTCGACCGCCTGCCCGACGATGTTCCCGAGGAAACCAAGCGCCGGCGCGTGAACGAGCTGCTGGCGGTCCAGTCGCGTATCTCCGATGAAATCTCGCGTGAGTACGTCGGGCACGAGGCCACCGTGTTCGTGCAGGGCCTGAGCGCCCGGGCCTCGAAGGCCAAGCGTCGCCGCGAGAAGGCCGCCGCCGGCGCGGGGTCGATCGGGCTGACCATCAACGGCGCCAGCCCGCGCGGCACGCATGATCATGACCAAGACGATCACGAAGCCTGCGCCACCGACGCCGCGCCTCGAGCCATGGAGTTCGAGGACGACACCGACGCTCCCGTCCAACTGAGCGGACGCACCGAAGGCGACCTGATCGTGGTGTTTGATTGTCCGAGCGGGCGTTCGCCCGAGTCGTACGTCGGCACCCTCCAGCGGGTGCGGATCACCGCCGCCAACCTGCTCACGATGACCGCCGAACTGGTGTGAGCAAGGGCGCTTCCCGCGTCAAGGCTTCCGCTCCCGGTGACGGGCGCGGGTGCGGGCCTTTTCTTCAACCGGGCGACCGAAAATCTCAGCGTCCAAGCCCGCCCGGACCGTGGTGTTTGGGCAACGGAAGGGTGAGTTGGCGGAGTTCCACCACCCCGCACAGCCGGAATTTTCGCTAAGTCCCTTGCGTTCCCGCATTTGCGGGGTATTCTGGAAGGGCACAAAGGGCTGCACACCCTCTGCGCACTGGTTTGGAGTCAGTTTCGACACATCTCAGCGTGAGAAATCTCGGCATGGTCGTGCCATGTCGGGCTCTGCCCAAAGGTTCCTTTGAACCCGCGGGACTTTCAGGTTTGTTCCGTCGTTGTCGTCGCACAGGCGAAACGGCGGGGAATGAGAGAGGAGTCAAAGAAATGAAGACCTCGATGCTCGTTGCCGCTGGCCTCTTGGCCGCCGCGGCCGGTTCTGCGAACGCCGCGGCGTTCCTGACCTACCTCGACCCCGCGGGCGCCCGCGAAGTCCACTACACCGCCCCTGTCGGCAACGCCGCTTTCGGCACGCTGACCACCACCGCGGTCGTCGACCTCCAGATCGACCTGACCGACCACGGCCTGGGCGTGATCCTGTTCGACAACCTCACCTACTCCAAGACCGCCAAGGTCGGCGCGGTGACCATGAACGGCTCCTCGTTCAACGCCGAGGTCTACGACTGCAACTTCTCCTACACCGACGGCGCCAACACCGTCCTCTCCGGCTCCTTCGGCGTCGGCGCTGACGATCAGGACGGCGGCGACCTGTTCATCAACGGCCTCTCGGGCAGCATCAGCAGCAACGCCGACGCCGTCGGCGGCTCGCTCGCCTACGTGTTCGGCCCCGCGGCCATCCAGGCCGGCAACGGCGCCGCCACCGGCCTCACCCTGGCCCAGTGGCTCGCCACCGCCAGCCTCGCCTTCGGCGATGCCATCGACGCCAACTGGACCCTCACCGGCATCTCGCCGCGTCCCGCCCTGCTCCAGGGTGGCAACGGCCAGAACTTCCTCCAGAACTTCGACAGCAACGCCGCCTTCTCGGGCACCGTTGCGATCGTCCCGACCCCCGGGACCGCGGCCCTCGCCGGCCTCGGCCTGATCATGGGTCTGCCCCGCAGCCGCCGCAAGGCCTGAGCGGGACCCGCACACGCGGAAACACCGACTATGACAGTCGGCCTTCCGTGGGGGACCTGAAAGTCCTGAAACTCTCAAAGACCCCGGCCATGAGGCCGGGGTTCTTTTTTTCCCATGCGGCGGGGCGCTCGTCAGCGTGCCTTGGACCGCATGCCGCGCAGCGTCGTACTCAGCAGCACCGGGGCCGCGGTCTGCGCCGCCGCCAGAAGCCGCACCGCGAGACCAGCCGCCCCGGGCCAGATCTCCGCTTCCGGCCGGCGCTTGCCCAGGCACCGCACGATCCGGCGGGCCACCACCTCCGGCGCCTGCATCATCCACGCGGGCGACTGCGACACCATGGCGCCCGGCCCCGCTCCCCCCGAATACGCCGCGGTGTCGAAGAACTCCGTTCTGGTCCCCACCGGGTGGACGCTGGTGACCGCGATCCCCTCGGGCCCGAGTTCGGCGCGGAGGCACGCGGCCAGGTGGTGCTGAGCGGCCTTCGTCGCGGTGTAGAGGGCGTGGTGGTACGCCGGCATCCGCCCCAGGCACGACGAGCAGATCAGCACGCGGCCGCGCGGGCCGTCGGCCGAAGCCGCCGCGCCGCGCCGCATCGCGTCCACCGCCGCGCGGACGACCTCCAGGGTTCCGAAGAAGTTGACGTCGAAGATCGCTCGCGCCTCCGCCTCGTCCGAATCAAGCGCCGCCTTCTGGATGCCGTACCCCGCGTTCGCGAAGACCGCGTGGACGGCGTGGAACCGCTCCACGCACGCGTCCACGGCGCGGCGGCAGTCGC
>JAFLCM010000386.1 GCA_017303565.1 Planctomycetota bacterium | reverse complement strand
GCTGGCCCGCTACTTCGGCTTCGACGAGCCGCGCACCATCGTCATCGATGAGAACTGCGGCCCCGCCATCGTCGCCGACATCGACGCCGACGGCCGCAACGACCTCGTCATCGTCAACAACGCCAAGAGCCGCATCGAGATCCACCGCCAGCGCGACGCCGCCCGCACCGACGAGCAGATGGAGCGCGAACTCAAGGTCAACGAACTCCCCCCCTCCCGCTGGTACGACAAGACCGAGGTCTCCGTCGCCCACCGCGTCACCGCCGTCCGCGCCTTCGACGTTGACGGCGACAGCCGCCTCGACCTCGTCTACGCCGGCGTCCCCGGCGAACTCGTCGTCCTCAAGCAGAAGACCCAGGCCCTGAACTTCGAGGTCCTCTCCAAGCGCCGCGTCACCGACCTCTCCGCCGGCCAGGACGGCCTCGACATCGCCGACGTCATGGGCGACAGCCGCCCTGAACTGCTCGCCATCGCCAACGGCAAGATCAATGTCTTCGCCCTCGGCGCCGGCGGCCCCACCGGCGAACCCACCCTCCTCGGCTCCGGCGGAAAACTCGTCGCCTTCCTCTGCGAGGATTACAACGGCGACTCCGTCACCGACATCCTCGGCGCCGTCCCCGACGACGCCGCCCCCCTCCGCCTCTTCCTCGGGGAGAACGCCCCCGCCGGCGGGCGACAGGTCGGCCCCGAGACCCGTTTCGAGATGCCCGGGCTCGTCGAGGCGGAGCCCGTCCGCTTCCCCGGCAAGCCCGCCGCCTCCATCGCCGTCATCGAGCGCGCCAGCAAGCGCACCGTCTGCTTCGACCTCGACACCGAGGCCGTCACCAACGCCGGCACCGGCGCCGAGCGCGACGCCGCCGCCAACGTCTACGCCTTCAAGGGCGGCGCCAACAAGAGCCGCAGCACCGTCACCGCCGACATCAACGCCGACGGCAAGGCCGACCTCCTCACCACCGACCAGTCCGCCAACTCGCTCGTCCTGCAACTCCAGGGCGGCAACGGCTTCGGCGCTCCCCAGAGCTTCAGCACCTTCAAGGAACCCAAGTCGATCGCCTCCGGGCAGTGGGACTCCTCCCCCGCCCTCGAGGTCTTCGTCCTGAGCGAAGAAGAGAAGGCCGTCGGCGTCAGCACCCTCGACCCCGCCACCGGGCGCCTCGGCTTCCCCGCACCGCTCACCATCAAGACCACCGGCGCGGCCCCCGTGGCGATGAACCACCTCGCGCTCCCCTCGGGCCCAGCCCTCGCCGTCGTCGTCAAAGACAAGCGCGACCACACCCTCGAACTCCACCGCCCCGGCACCGCCGAGCCGACCACCATCAAACTCGAAGGCGTCTCCCGCCCGCCCCAGTCGCTCATGGCCGGAGACTTCGATCACGACGGCAAGGCCGACCTCCTGCTCTTCACCCCCGGCGAGCCCATGATCATGGTCCGCAACGTCTCCGCCGACGGGGGCGATGCCGAGGTCCTCAACGACAAGAAGATGCCGAACTTCGGCCTCGTTCAGGCCGCCGGACCCGACAACACCGCACTCCTCGACGTCGACAACGACACCTTCCCCGAACTGCTCATCGCCGACAAAAACTTCGTCCGCTTCTGCACCCTCGACTCCAAGACCCCCGGCGCCGGCTGGAAAGTCGTCGACCAGGTCACCATGCCCGAGTCCAACTCGGCCCTCACCGGCCTGAGCGTGCTCGACAACGCCGGCAAGCCCACCATCGTCGCCTCCGACAAGGCCAACAAGCGCCTCCTGCTCATCTCCCGCTCCGACGCCGGCGCCTGGACCTGCACCGACAAACTCCGCCTCAGCGGCTTCGACGTCGGCGCCGTCCACGCCGGCAGCTTCACCGGCGACAACCAGCCCGGCGTCATGGTCGTCGGCGACGACGCCTTCGCCCTCGTCCGACTCGCCGGACGCCAGCTCACCCTCAAGCAGTTCGCCGCCCACCGCCCCGAACGCGACGAACGCCAGGACCACGAGATCGAGTGCGGCGACCTCAACGCCGACGGCTTCGCCGACATGGTTGTCCTCGACGCCGGCGAGCAGATGTGCCAGCTCTTCACCTTCTCCGCCTCACGCAAACTCCTCCCCGCCACCGAGTGGGAGGTCTTCGAGAGCCGGCTCTTCTCCCGCGGCGAATCCCGCGAGTTCGAGCCTTCTTCCGCCATCATCGCCGACATCACCGGAGACGGGAAGAACGACCTCATCCTCGCCGTCCACGACCGCTACATCGTCTACCCCCAGGCCGCGAAGTAAGCACAACCTCGCCACACCCAGCGCCGTGAACCGCGGGAAGGAACCGCGGGTTGAAGGCCCATGAAATGGGCCTCATCGATCGTTGCCAGACGCGCAGCGTCTGGAACTACCGCCGGAACCGCTCTTCTCGCCCATGAAATGGGCGCCCGGCCGCACCAGTTCACCGCGTTGCCTTCAGTCCACCCGTCCCCGGGTCAGTGTTCTCGCTCCTGCCAAGCCCCACGCCCAACCCACCAATCGCCCTACGCCGGCCCCAGCAGCGCCGCCAGCTTCCGCGACAGGTACCACGCGTGGTGCTCCAGATGCCACGTCGCGTAGTCCATGATCGTGCGCACCGACTGCTCACCCCTCTCAGGGTGCAGCGCCACCCGCGCCCACTCGTCGCGCCCCAGCGTCAGCATCCACTCGCCGTGCCACATCCGCAGCGTGTGCATTACCGCGACGAACGCCGCCACCGGCCGCGCCGCGCCCGACTTCTCATCGCCGTACACCCCCCCGTCGATGAACGCGTTCTCGTCCCACACCGCCAGAACCGGCCGATCCTCCGCCACCGTCCGCCGCACCCGGTGCACGAACACCAGTTCCGCGTCCGCCAGGTGCCCCATCAGCACCCGGCAACTCCAACGCCCCACCCCCGCGCTCGGCGAGAAACTCGTGTCGCACTGCCCGTGCGTCAGGTCCAGGAGCCGCCGCTCGATCCGCTGCTCGCGGTCGAAGGGCAGCAGCGTCTGCACGTCGATCACCTCCACCGCGATCCCTACATCCGCCAGCAGCGCCGCCGCGTCCAGCGCAATGCGGCAGCAGGCGCCGTAGGTCACCAGCGTGACGTCATCGCCGGCGCGCAGCACCTCGGGCACGCCCAGCGGCACGGTGAACTCGCCCGGATTCTGCGGCAGCCGCTCGCGCAGGCGGTAGGCGTTGAGCGTCTCGATCACCAGCGCCGGGTCGTCCCCGCGCAGGAGCGTGTTGTAGAAGCCCGCGGCCTGCGTGGTCTATCAGGGAAGTGGCATGCGCAAGTCCGAATATCGCCG
>JAFLCM010000385.1 GCA_017303565.1 Planctomycetota bacterium | reverse complement strand
AGCCTTCGCGGGCGTCGCGGGCGGGTTCGGCGGCGGCCTCTTCCCCACCACCGGCGACGGGTTCCTCGCCGGCGTCGCCACCACCGCCGCCCACGTCATCGACCCCGACCACCACACCGTCGAAGCGACCCACAACCTCTTCTTCAAGGGCGCTTCCGCGTTCGTCGTCACCCTCGGAGGCTGGTTCGTCACCGACAAGATCGTCGAGCCCCGCCTCCGGCGCGAGGGCGTCCGCGCCACCGGCGCCGCCGCCGAGACCGCCGCCGTCACCGACATGGCCCTCAAGCCCGAAGAGAAGCGCGGCCTGGCGTGGGCCCTGGTCGCCAACGCCGCGGTCCTCGCCGTCTTCTTCTTCATGGTCTTTACCCCTGGCGCGCCCCTCCACGGCCAGGGCCAGCAGACGCTCCCCTCCGGCAACGTCATCCTCGAAGGCCCCGCCTCCGTTATGGCCGCCCAGGCCGCGGGCGAACCCGTGAAAGGGCTGCGCCTCACCGAACGCCCCGGCGACCGCTGGGCCCAGGTCATCGTCCCGCTCATCTTCTTCAGTTTCTTCATCCCCGGCGTCGTCTACGCCTTCGCCACCCGGCAACTCAACTCCCAGAAAGACCTGATGGAGGCGATCCAGCACGGCGTGAAATCCCTCGTACCCGTGCTCACCATCCTCTTCTTCCTCGGCCAGTTCGTCGCCTACTTCCAGTACACCGGCCTCGACCGCATGCTCGCCTACTCCGGGGGTCAACTGCTCGTCCGCGCCGACCTGCCCGTCCCCGTCCTCATCGCCATGTTCGTCGCCCTCGTCATCATGGGCGACTTCGCCATGAGCGGCATGCTCAGCAAGTTCGGCGTCCTCGCCCCCATCTTCATCCCCATGTTCATGATGGTCGGCATCAGCCCCGAACTCACCACCGCCGCCTACCGCATCGGCGACAGCGTGGTCAACGTCGTCACCCCGCTCAACTCCTACCTCCTGATCATCCTGCTCGTCCTCCGCAAGTACAAGCCCAACGCGGGCCTCGGCAGCCTGATCTCCCTCATGCTGCCCTACTCGTTCGTGCTGGGCATCCTGTGGACCGGGTTCCTGCTGCTCTGGTGGATGACCGGCATGGACCTCGGACCCAAAGCGCCGCTGACCTACGTGCCGGGGATGTGAGGCCCGAACGCACGGCCCCGTCCGTCCCCGCGTAGCATCTCGCGATGCACCCGCTGATCGCGGAAAACCTCCCGCAGCTGCGCGAGCTGTGCCGACGCCACCACGTGCGCACCCTCAGCCTCTTCGGCTCGGCGGCGACCGGCGGGTTCGACCCCGCCCGCAGCGACATCGACCTGCTCGTCGAGTTCGAGCGGATCGACGAGCCGGGCGGCAACGCCGACGCGTACTTCGGTCTGCTGGACAGCACGCGTCAACTCTTCGGACGGAAGGTCGATCTTGTGTGCCGCGGCGCGATCGTCAACCCGCTCTTCCGGGAAATCGTCGAATCTTCGAAGGTGCCTCTGTATGCCGCGGCGTGAGGTTGCCATGCTGTTGCAGGACATTCTCGACCACGGCGAGCGGGCCGCGGAACACATGGGCGCGCGGTCGAAGGTCGAGTACCGCGCCGACTGGCTGCGCCGCGACGCGGTCGAACGATGCCTGATCGTCGTTGGCGAGGCCTTGAATCAGGCGCGTCAGCAGTGGCCCGATCTCACGGGCCGCATCACCTCAGCCCAGCGCATCGTTGATTTCCGCAACATCATGGTCCACGGCTACGCGATGATCGAGCCCGAGGTCGTCTGGGACATCGTGCGGGTTCACCTCCCGATTCTGCTCGCAGAAGCGCGAACCCTCTGAGATGAAGATCGAGGCGGTGCTTCATCCTGATTGCGGACGCCGTTCGCAAGGAATCGGGTTCCGCTCCAGCCAGGCTCGAAGGCACCGAAGGCAATCGTCGCACAGCCAATGGAACGCCCGGTCATCCGTCCAGCCGCCCACGCATTCGTCGCCGTGGTCTTCACCGGAAAACGTGAAGCGACACACCCCGCAATGCTCGTGGTTCCAACCATCGGGAATGATCCATTCGTCCGCGGCAACCGTCTGGCGGAACGCGATTGAGGTATAGCCACCGTTTGCAAGAGTGACCGCGTCATGCGTGACGAAACACGCTCGACGCCACTCCACCCGAGCCAGGACCAAGACCTCCCGACCAGTCAGGTTCGGATACCCAACGTCGCGGACATCCACCATCCGTTTCTCAAACTCTTCCCGAGAACAATCCATGCAACTTTCCCGGTTCACGAAGCCACCGCGATCAAGGCCGACACAACCACTATAGTGCTTGGTTCCAGACCCCCCCTACCGACCTCCCGATCCCCCATGCCCCAAGTCACCATCAACGGCAAATCGTTCGACTTCAAGCCCGGTCAAATGATCCTGGACGTGGCCAACGCCAACGGCGTCGCCATCCCCCAGTACTGCTACCACCCCGGCCTGTCGATCGTCGCCTCCTGCCGCATCTGCCTCGCCGAGTGCTGGGCCCCCAACCCCCGCAACAACAACAAACTCGAATCGATGGGCAAACTCCTGCCCACCTGCCAGACCGCCTGCTCCGACGGCATGGTCGTCTACACCGACTCGCCCAAGGCCATCCAGAACCAGAAGGCGGTCATGGAGTACCTGCTCATCAACCATCCCCTCGACTGCCCGGTCTGCGACCAGGCCGGCGAGTGCTTCCTGCAGGACTACTCCTACGAGTACGGCCGCGGCGTCTCCCGCTTCGAGGAGACCAAGGTCAAGCAGCCCAAGAAGGACCTCGGACCCCACGTCTACCTCTACTCCGACCGCTGCATCATGTGCACCCGCTGCGTCCGCTTCACCCGCGAGGTCTCCGGCACCGCCGAGCTCATGGTCGAGGGACGCGGCAACGCCGAGCAGATCGACGTCTTCCCCGGCGTCGCCCTCGACAACGAGCTCTCCGCCAACGTCATCGACCTCTGCCCCGTCGGCGCCCTCCTCGACAAGGACTTCCTCTTCACCCAGCGCGTCTGGTTCCTCAAGACCGCCAGCAGCATCGACGGCATCACCGCCTCGGGCGACAACATCGCCATCGAGCACAACGACGGCAAGATCTACCGCCTCAAGCCCCGCGACAACCACGAGGTCAACAAGTGGTGGATCTCCGACGAGATCCGCTACGGCTGGAAGTTCGTCCACCGCGAGGACCGTCTGAAGGGCGCCACCCACGTCCGCTTCGGACGCCGCGCCGACTGCGACCGCGCCCGCGCGTACGCCGAGGCCGCCGACGCCTGCCGCGCCGCCGTCTCCGC
>JAFLCM010000384.1 GCA_017303565.1 Planctomycetota bacterium | reverse complement strand
ATCGCTGTCATTATCCCCGCCGCCGGGTTCGCCAAACGCTACACCGACGCGGGAGGCCTGCGCCACAAGATCGACGAGGACCTCGGAGGAAAGGTCGTCCTCCAGCGGACCGTCGAGCTCTTCACCAAGTACGAGCCCGAAGACGCGGTCATCGCGTCCATCATCGTCGCGGGCCCGCATGATGAGGCGGCCCTCAAGGAGTTTCGCAATCACCACGCGGATCGACTGGGGCTGCTCGGCGCGAGCATCTGCCGGGGCGGCGCGACGCACCGCTGGGAGACCGTCAAGGCGGCGCTGGGCGAAGTGCCCACGGATTGCACGCACGTCGCGATCCACGACGCGGTGCGGCCCTGCACGCCCGATGTGGTGCTCGACCGCGTCTTCCGCGCCGCCCGCAAGCATGCTGCGGTCATCCCCGCGATCGAAGTGACCGACACGCTCAAGCGCGTCGTCGAAGTCGAGGGCGTCGCCGAGGAGCGCGATCCGTTGGCGGCGATTCTGGGCGCTGCCCCCAAAGCCGGCCCGCGCCGCGAGGTGAAGGAGACCGTCCCCAGGACGGGTCTGGTCGCGGTCCAGACGCCGCAGGTCTTCGAAGCGGCCCTGCTTCGGGAGGCGTACCAGCAGGCCGACCTCTCCAGCACCGATGACGCGGGTCTGGTCGAGCGGCTCTGGATCGCCAAGGGAGATCCCCGCCGCGTGCTCGTGGTCGAGGGCGATGCGCGGAATCTCAAGATCACGCACCCGCAGGACCTCACGATCTGCCGGGCGATCCTGGGCGTGCGCGGCCCCGACGATCGCCCCACCCATAAGCGGTTCTGAAGTCGGGCCTCACGCACACGGCCTGTACACTCGCGACATGCACGCCGAGTCCCAAGCCGACGCTCCAGCATCGCACGCTCCCGCTCCACGCCAGGGGCAAGATGCTAAAGCGCCCGTGCCGATGATCGCGGGCTTCATGGCGTTCCTCGTGCTGGCCTGCGCGGTGATGTGCGTGCTTCTGCTCAAGCTCTCAGCCCAGAACCGCGAACTCCGCGAAGAGGTCACCAGACTCACGCAGGCGCTGGGCAACAACGGGCTTCCGGTCGGCGAGTTCCTTCCCGAGCTTGCAAGCTTCGGCCCCGCGGCGGATCCCATAAAAGACGCCCCCGCATCGGCCCTGAAGTTCGAGGACGGCCGGATCGCGACGGTCCTCTTCGTCCACAGCGGAGGCTGCGGCAACTGCGATGCTGCGATCGCTCAGCTCATCCCACTGGCCTCCCGCTTCCGCGCCGGCGGCCTTGAGTTCGTGGGCATCCAGACCGACGCCGACGCGCCCGCGCAGATCAAGCACCTGGAAGCCAACTTCCCGATCCGAGGCGTGCCCGGCGCGGGCCAGAGCTGGCTGCGCCGCATCCCGCTGGTGCCGGCAATCCTGATCGTGGACCACGAAGGGCGTCTTCGTGCGGCGTGGTACGGCGCCCTGACCCCGCGCCAAGAGCAGCAGGTCGCCGACGAAATCGCGCTGGCGAGTAAGGGATACAAGCCCGTCATCGGTGGGCGCTGAGGGGTCATCGCACCGCGCGCGTTGCTGGTCGAAGCGAAGACGAGCACTGGCCCAAAAAGAGACAAGGCCCGGCGTGAACCGGGCCCTGCTGAATCTCGCGTTTGAGCGCTTGCGTGATCGGGGATCAGCTCGCGTCGCCGCCGTAGGGCACGCAGTTCTTCTGGCAGGCCTTGGCTGCGTAGCAATCGTTGCTGTAGACCTGGCCATTCGGGCAGAGCACGGGCTTGTACACGTCCAGGCAGTTGCCCTTGAAGCACGGACCACCGAACGGACCGGCGGCGCTGGCCGTGGAGACGACGACCGCGGTCACGACGCCAGCAAAGGCGAGCATGCCAGCAGCCATCAGACGATTCGAAGACTTCTTCATCGTGCGGACCTCCGAGAAACCCGTTGTCATTCATGGACACCCCACGCGGGCGCCCCTCACAGACGCGGGCACGGTACCAATCGCCTGAGAGCGCGCCAAGAGCAAAGTGCGGGGCTCGCGCCGATGCGCCGAACCGCGCAAGATTGCGCACTCCACCGGTCCCCGAAAGTGGGAAACTTGCCGAGAGGGTGAATGCGAGGGGGATCCGAACAGAGCCTCCCGCGCAAGAGGGAGGAACTCCGATCAGCGCCGACCGCATCCCCGGCGCGCGATCGCCTCGAGGTTCCGGGAATGCCAACCTCGCGCCACTCCCGGGCGACATTCACGTTGCCCCCGCGCAGCCATCGCAGATGACACGCGGCGTCACGAGCCATGGATCCGGCGGACTCCGCGCATCGAAAGACGCGGACGCCGATGCACGCGCGGCATTCCTCATCGCCATGTCCGGCTCGCCAAGCCCCCGATCCAAAAACGGAGGAAGCTCCCAGCAAGGCGACGAACATCGCCGAGGCTGGGAGCTTCCTTCCGACTTGCAATCGACTTGGCTTGCGATCGACCTGGCTTGCAATCGATCTGGTGCGCGAACGTCGGCGCTGGAGCAGGGAAACCATCCCAATCAGCGGAGGGTCTCCGCGAATCCCTCTCGCTCGCGCGAGAGGCTCGGACCGACTCAGCGGCCGTAACGGCGGACGACGCCCTTGACCACGCCCTGCACTTGGCAGTACTTGACGCGGATGGGCTCGAAGGCCGGGTTGGCGGGCTGGAGACGGATGTGGTCGTCTTCCTTGTAGAAGGTCTTGAGGGTGGTGGACCCGTCGGGGAGCAGCGCCACGACGCGGTCGCCGTTCTGCGCGACCTGGGTGCGCTCGATCAGGACGAAGTCACCATCGAGGATGCCCTCATCGCGCATGCTCTCGCCTTCGACCTTGAGGGCGAAGGTGGACTCGCCCTTGGGGCCGCGGGCGGAGAAGATCTCGGTGAGGTCGATCTCGTCGGAGTCCGAGACGCGCTCGATGGGATGACCGGCCGCGATCTTGCCGACGAGCGGGAAGCGGAGCGGACGGGCCTCGTCCGGGACCGCGATGCCGTCAGCGATCGACAAAGAGCGAGCCTTGTTGGGCTCGCGCACCAGCGCGCCCTTTTTGATGAGCGCTTCGACGTGCTCGAAGACCGTCACCTTGCTGACGCCGATCTCGTCCGCCAGCTCCTGCATCGTCGGTGAATAGCCCCGACGCACGCGGTAGTCTCGGATCAGCTGAAGGATCTTGAGCTGCTTGGGGGTGAGGTTCATCGGTGCTTCCCTTCTCGTTCGTGACCAGCCCGTTCGATGCTGTCGCACGCGTGCTCGGGCCCGCCCGGTGCTGATCCTCGTCCGTGGAACGCGGGCGATTGCTCCCGCCTCCCAGGACACAGTTC
>JAFLCM010000383.1 GCA_017303565.1 Planctomycetota bacterium | reverse complement strand
ATCACCCCACCCCCATCTCAACCAACCCCGATCGTCCCGACCCCCGCCGTCAGCACCGCGTCGGCGACCATGCCCAGCAGCACCACCGGCAGATAGATGATCGACGCGAAGAACAGCCGCCGCGCGTTCGCGTCGCTCCGCACCCGCGCCAGCTGCACCGACTCGACCACCATCAACCCGGCCGCCAGCAGCGCCACCGCGCCGTACAGGATCCCCAGCCGGTTCGGCATCGTCCGCACCGCCACCAGAGAGATCGGCACCAGCGCCAAACTCCACGCCACCACGCTCCGCGCCGTGCTCGCGCCCGACGGATCCACCACCGGCAGCACCCGGTGCCCCCCCGCCGCGTAGTCCTCCCGGAACTTCCACGCGATCGCCAAAAAGTGCGGGATCTGCCACACGAAAATGATCGCGAACAGCGTCCAGCCCCCCGGCTCCAGCAGCCCCGCGTACGCGTGACCCTCAGACGCCGCCGCCCACCCGATCAGCGGCGGCAACGCCCCCGGCACCGCCCCCACGATCGTCGCCAAGGGCGAAACCGGCTTCATCGGCGTGTACCAGAACAAATACGTCGCGATCGTCACCGCCGAAACCAGACTCGCCCACGGGTTGCACAGCGTGCACAGGATGAACAGCCCCGCCAGCGACATCGCGATCCCCGAAACACCCGCCGCCGCCTCGCCCATCCGCCCCGACGGCACCGGACGACCTTTCGTCCGCAGCATCCGCGCATCCCGCTCCACCTCGATCACCTGGTTCAGCGCGTTCGCGCCCGCCGCCGACAGCGCCGTCCCCACCAGGCACGCCAGCCCGGGCACCGCAAGCGTGCCCAGCGTCCACGGCTGCACCAGCGCCGCCATCACGAACCCCACCGCGCTCGACAGCGTCACCATCTTCACGATGCCCGGCTTCGACAACTCCACCACCAGCGCGCCCAACCCGGCGGGGGCATCGGGCGCGGTCGGCGGGGTCGGAATGGGTGGAGTGACAGCCATGACCTGCGGTCTGACAGCAACGATTCTCGCGTGGCGGGAGTGTACGCCCGCCCTGACCACTCTGTCAGTTGCCCTGCTTCTTCATCTCTTCCCGCTTCTCCGGGTTCAGGCAGTTCGCGTCCGTCTCCGCACCGAAGTGGTCCTTCCGCCAATCCTCGACCGCGGCCTTCAGCGCCGCCCGGTCCGCCGCCGCGCCGGGCTTGTACGCCACCGTCGCCATCTGGCGGTCGAAGTCCACCTTCGCCGACTTCACGCCCGGCACCTCCGCGAGGTGGTGCTCGATCTCCTTCGCGCAGTTCTGACAAGCCATGCCCGTCACCTTCATGGTCACCGTCTGCGAACCGTCGGAGGCAGTCGACACCTTGTCCGAGGCGCAGGCGCCGAGAACGAGCGCCGAGGCGAACAACGAAGCGATGATGCGAGCATTCATGCGTGAGTCTCCTTGGGTCAGATGACAGAGGCGTGCGGATGACAGGGCTGCCGCCTCCCCCACCATCATAGTGCGATCGCTCCCTATGCTCCCCTCCCGGCACGCCCACGTCACCCGCGCGCCGGCCCCCCCGCGTCAACGCACCCGGGCCGCCCGCTCACCCAGCACCGGCCCGGATCGGAGTTCGTCATGCACAAGGTCCTCGTCCTCGGCGGCGGCAAGGTCGGCAAATCAGTCGCGGAACTCCTCCTCGCCTGCGGCGAGGGCGCGTACCACGTCACCCTCGCCGACCGCGACGGCGCGAACCTCAAGGAGGCTGAGGCCAACCTCGCACGCCTCAAGACCATGGTCCCGCACAAGGTCGAGTTCTCGACCCGCCAGGTCGACGCCTCCGATCGCGCCGCCGTCCGCGAGGCCATGAAGGGCCAGAACGCCGTCGTCTGCATGCTTCCCTACGACCTCGTCGCCGGCATCGCCGAGGACGCCAACGAGATGGGCGTCCACTACTTCGACGTCACCGAGGACGTCGAAACCACCGACCGCGTGAAGGCCATCGCCGACAAAGGCAACGCCAAGGTCGCGCTCGTCCCCCAGTGCGGCCTCGCCCCCGGCTACATCGCCGTCGCCGGCTACGAGATCGCCCGCCAGTTCTCCGAGATCCACGAACTCACCCTCCGCGTCGGCGCCCTCCCCCAGTTCCCCACCAACGCGCTCCACTACAACGTCACCTGGTCGACCGCCGGCGTCGTCAACGAGTACTGCGAGCCCTGCAACGTCATGCTCGACGGCTCCATGGCCAAGTGCCCCGCCCTCGAAGGCCTCGAGCACTTCTCTTTCGAGGGCGTCGAGTACGAGGCCTTCTACACCTCCGGCGGCGTCGGCAGCCTCATCGACACACTCGTCGAAGAAAAACGCACCTGCAACGAGAGCGACATCGCCTACAAGACCATCCGCTACCCCGGCCACCGCGATCTCATGAAGTTCCTCCTCCAGGACCTCCGCCTCGGCGTCGAGCACGCCAAGCCGCTCTCCAACGGCCGCGTCTTCGACCGCCGCCTCGCCATCGACCTCCTCGACCACGCCATCGCCCGCACCCTCCAGGACGTCGTCGTCGTCTTCATCAACTGCATCGGCATGAAGGACGGCCGCCGCGAACAGGTCAACTTCAAACGCGCCGTCCGCGCCACCGACATGTTCGGACGCATCTGGCCCGCCATCGAACTCACCACCGCCGCAGGCGTCTGCGCCATGGTCGACCTCCACCGCACCGGCAAACTCCCCACCAAGGGATTCGTCAAGCAGGAACAGTGCGACCTCGGCACCTTTAACCAGACCCTCTTCGGCATGGCCTACGAGAACCCCGAAGGCCTCGAAGCCGCGGTCAAGGGGAAGTGGAAGCGCTGAGCGGCCCGGAAGCGAGTCCGCCGGGCGGCACGCTCACGCCCGCGTGAGCAGGTCTCGAGTGCCCACAATCGTCGGTTGGCACGCAGCGCCGTGAATCGCGGACCAGAGCCGCGAGTCTCAGGCCCATGAAATGGGCCGCCCCGATCGTTGCCAGACGCGCAGCGTCTGGAACACGCTTCGAATCTGCTCTGCTGCCCATGAAAAGGGCGAGCGATCGCACCAGTTCACGGCCTCAGGTGGCGCCGGCTTCCAGCCGGTGGCGACCATCTCTCAACTCGTAAACACACGATCATTCCGCACGCTGCGGCTGTCCGCAGGCAGTGTTGTGTTTGGGTGATCTTGATTGGAACCACAACCCGAGGACCTCATATGCACCCGTTCGCTAACAGGCCGTTGAAGAACTCGGAAGGCGAAGCGGAATCTCTGGGATTGCGTGGGTGAATGAGCGTTTGAGGGCTGCGTAGCCGGGGGTTTGGCGAGGGGAGCCTGGACGTCGGACCCGCCCCGTTATGT